>DOPF01000012.1 GCA_003512705.1 Patescibacteria group bacterium | reverse complement strand
CGTCGCTTATTTATCGCGTTTTTATTTAGCCTGCCGTTTATATGGTATGCGGCTTTTGCGTACGCCGCCTGGCAGGAGCCTTGTCTGGGTGGTGAAAGTCCCTGTCCGCCTTTAGGTAATTTACCCGGCCCGGTTTGGTTTTTAAATGACGTAACAGCCGAACAGCAATTTGAGGCTGGGGCCGCCAATCCAGGTATTAATATTTCGGGAACGATTTTAGCTACCGAAAATATTGAGACGGAAGCCAAGTTGATTGGCGCGCAGGCCGAGTTGACNNGGTTTTGGTTATGGCAATCCTTCACTTGCCACATCAACCGGCGCTTGGGCTGGTTATTTTTCCGATTATTTATTTGCCAAATGGTTGTGCCTAGATGACGGGTCCGACGCCGGCACAGATAAAGATTGTATTGATTCCTGGGACGATGTGGTCACAGTGGTGGGAGGCAGCGATTTATGGGCCCTGGTCGGCGGCACTGGGCCGAGTATTTATAAAACTGATGTTACCGGCAACGTAATAATTGGGGCCAACACAATGCCAACCGGCGCTAATGCCGCCTCAAGGCTGGCTTTAGTTGGTTCGGGAACTTCGGGCCCGCGCCTTTACATTTCTGATACCACTGGCAATCCAGAAATAAATTTTGCTTTAAGCACCGCCGCCGGCGATCATTGGGCGATTTACGCCGACACCACCGGCGGCACGGCTACAAATCAGCTTCGGTTTTGGGCGCCCAATGCCGCGGGCGCGGGCGTAAACCAATTCGCTTTTACCAATGAAGGCGCCATGATTTTTTACGGCTGGCAGGCAGAATCGTTTGCGGTTAATGTTACAATTACTGGTAACTACGGAAAAATTGATAGTAATGTCGCTGGTATTAGTAACTGTCGCGCGCCGGGATGTTCGGGAAATTTCGGCAGTGGCACCGCCCTAACATTGACCGCTACCCCGGATGCCACGCGGTACTTTGGTCACTGGTCTGGCGGCTCGGGAGCTAGTGCTGTTTGTAATGGAGTGATGACTCCAACTTGTTCATTTACTACTACTGCCGCCAGTATTCCAATTGCCGCTAGTTTTAATACTAATCCAGAACTTAAAATTATTGTTACTGGCGGAACGGTGGGTGTTAGTAATGTTGATTCAACTACTGACCCATTGGACTGTTTTACTGGGAGTACTTGTTATTATAGTAATTGGAGTCCAACCAGTCCAAGCACTGTAAGTTTTTTTGCCCAGGGTGGAAATATAACAATTTGGTCTGGTGATTGTACTTCGGTTGCTGGAACAACCACCAAGACATGTGTTATTGGTCCGGGCGGGTTTGGCGTTAATAATAGAACCATTACTGCTACTTTTGAAACCGTCGCCCCCACCGCGCCGGTGTTTAACCCCAACACTGTTCCAGTGTCAAATATTCAATCAACCAGTGTTAATCTTACTGCCGATGTTACAGATGGCGGTTCAACTATTACCACTCGTGGATTTTGTGTTTCTTCAACCACGGCTAATCCAACACTAGCCCTCGGGTCGCCAACCTGCCAATCGGCTGGCAGTGGCGCCGGTAGTTTTGGAACCGTAAATAGAACCGGGTTAACCCCAGGAACTCTATATCATGTGACGGCGTATGCTACTAATAGCATTGGCACTACATATACTACACCAGATGTCACCTTTACTACCCAAACAGCAGTAGTCCCGCCTTCCATCGGCTCACCCACTGTTGGTACTATCACTTCTTCTGGCGCTACTCTTGGCGCAACTGTTACTTCTGATGGGGGCGCATCAGTAACAGCTCGTGGAACTTGCTGGGCAACGACAGTTAACCCCACTACTAATTGTGTTTCACAGGGTACTGGCACCGGCAGCTTTACCCATGCTCGTACTGGCATGCCATCTAGCACTTTAATTCATTATCGTGGCTATGCCACCAACTCTGCTGGCACCAGTTACACTGCTGATGCCACCTTTACTACGTTGCCAGCCGGTGGCGGTTATACGCTAACCCTTACTATCAGTCCCGCGGGTGGTGGCACTATTACTTGCAGCACCGATGGGTTTAGCTTCGGAGCCTGCGCCGCTACCTATACTAGTGGCACGTCGCTGTGGCTGGAGGCTACCGGTTTAGGCTTTAATGATTTTAGCAGCTGGTCGGCTGGTTCGGGTTCAGCTGCCGCGTGCAGCGCCGCGGCTAATCGGTTTACTAACCCATGCACGTTTACTATAACTTCTAACAGCGCGGTAACAGCTATTTTCGCGCCCATCTAATTTATGCTTCGGAATAGTAAAAATAAAATCGGGAAAAGAAATTGGTTTTACCAGCTTCTAATGGCTNNGGCGGGCGGCGACGGATTTCACCGATCAAAAGTCATCGCGAGTCCCGAGCTTGTCGAGGGACGTGGCGATCTCAAAAGATTGCTTCGTCACTACCGCTCGTCGCAATGACAGGCTAAATTATCAAATCGGCTTTATATGTATAATTTTCTAACCCCCAACCCCTTACCCTTCACTACAAATCATAACTATGCNNCTTGATCATATCGGGGTGGCCTACGAACTACAGGACGCGCTCGGGCGTAAAGTTGATCTGGTAACCGAGCGCAGTCTCACTAAACTTCTCGCCCCGCGCGTCAAGCGGGACTTAAAAGTTCTCTATGGACAAGGACAGCGATCAGATTTACGTTGAACATATCGTACAGGCCATCGCGGCTTTGCAGGCCTTCACGCGGGGTGTGCGCTTTGAGCAGTTTGCGCAAGACCTTAAAACACAGTCGGCCGTGGCTCGCCAGCTGGAAATTATCGGCGAGGCCAGCAAACGATTGTCCGCCGAATTTAAAAGTGAACTGGGCGCGCTCCCTTGGAAGAAGATTGCCGGCATGCGCGATTTCTTAATCCACGACTATTTAGCCATAGATCTAAGGGAAGTCTGGCAAGCGGCCACCGTAGACATTAAGGAAGTAAAAGCCGCGCTTGAGTCGCGCCGTAAAATGTATAAATTTTAAATCCTAAAGCCAAAATTCCCGATTCCCGATTCTTAATTCATAATTCAAGCTCCCACCTTCTAATATGAGATTGTCAAAAATTTCATCCCGCCCGCCACATTATTCTAACCGTCACTTTTTTTCCAAGTTGCTGTCGGCATTGGTTTTGACTTTAGCCGTGGCCTTTGGTTTGAGTTTGTGGNNAGCGGTTTGGTTCAGTCTGCTCAGGCCCAATCGTGTACCGGCACTGGCAACCCCACCGCTCCGCCCAGTGGAGCGGGGGCTATTTATTATAATAGTTGCGCCGGTGAATTTAGAATGTATACTACCGATCCTTTATTAGGTAGTAGATGGGAAAGAATAAATTTATGGAAGCAGTCCGCCGACTTAACCCAAACATATTTAGCAAATACGGCGGCAAAAGTTGGTATTGGTACATCTGTGCCATCTTCTTGGCTACATATAAATGCTGGCTCTGGTCTTAACTATTCTAATCGGGAACCCATACAGTTTACAGTTACTACAGGAACAATTACTGGCACATCAAGCCCAAATATAACGGCGGTTATAAAATCTAACGTTTCGGAATTTGGAGTTTGGTATGATACGGGAAGCATTCCCACTAGTCGCTGGGCAGATATTATTACTTCAAAACTTGAGGCTAGCCAAATTTGTTTGCCTAATGATGATCTTCCAGCAAACTGTAAAACATCCTGGCCCTCAAGCCTTGGTGGTGATGGTTTTTGGGATTCTTTGGATTCTACAGTCGTTGTCGAATTGGACACTATTAAAAACATTAATTTAAAGGATTCAACCATCCCTAGTTTAGGTGGCGATGTTAAAATCACGCATGAACTATATGTTGATACCGCAATTAGTATTACGGGTGATAACGCTGTTTCCTCGGGTTGGATAAAGGAGGGCAACTTTCCGTCATTTACTGATATGAATTGCGCAACTGCTTCCCAATGTTCTATTAAAGCCGCATCTATTAAGGCGATTGATTCTACAAATTCTTTTAAAATTGCTGTTGGCGGTGGTGGTCTGGTGGAATATTCAACCGTCGGTGGTACTTGGGCTCGCGGTGCAGCATACAATACCAACTTTGGTACGATGACCTCGGTTTGGGCAGAGCGTTCGGGTAACGCCTATGCTGTTGAGAGTGATAGTGAGCCTCGGTTATTACGATGGACAACTTCTGGTTGGCAAGAGGTCATACCAGCTTCAAGTTTTTATATGAAGGCTACAAATGTAATCTGGGGCGGTGGTGGCTATTTGTATATGGGAGAGGATAATCGAGCCTTTATACATAGATACGCCATTAATAGTGATGGTTCATTTAATTCCATACGCACTAGCTGCGCTGGCGACAGTTTGGATCAAATCATGGGTATATCAGGGTTCTCCAATGGTGATTTTACAGCCGTAGCTCTTTTCAGTTCGACTGGTAAATATGCTGATTTTATTACTGCCTGTTCGTCAAAACCTCGTGAAGGAACATTTCAAAATTCAGCTGGTACTGCTTTCGATTTTGTCCCCCAGGCGGTGGCGGTTGACTACAACGGGTCGGCGTCTTGCAGTAATTGTATAATTGCGGTTGGCCGGCGTGCAGGTTCTGGTACTAATAAGGCTAACGTATTGTTGAAAGATAGGACGAATGCTTATTGGTCCCCAAATGAACTTATAGTTGGATCAACGCCCTATAATAGGGATGGGGTGGAATTTACAAGTGCCTGGATAGGTTTACGTGGTTCTGAAAATACAATTATATTAAGTGGCGTAGACGGCAGCCAAAAAATAATATTAACAAGTACTAATAATGGTGTATCTTGGTCATTAGACTTACCAACGGCCTGCACAGGAACCTGTGAAAATTATGTTGTATTGGGAGTATACGAATCAGGGGGGCTAGATACTCAGTATGTTATCCAACGGACAGACCGTATTTTCAGAAAGGGTGTAACTAATCCAGCCGGGTCTTTATATGTAAATGCAAATATTGACTCGCCGAATAATAGTTGGGGCGCAGAAGAAGTAATATCCGGTTTGCCTAGTGCTGGGGTNNGTTGAGCTCACTTGCCGTAAGCTTTAGTTGAATTTTTCCTAACTACCAAATCATTTCCACCGTGTCCCGTATCGGCACCGACCGCAGCCGGGGGCTGATTGTCATTTTGTCATTGCGAGAAATCCCGCCGA
>DOPF01000005.1 GCA_003512705.1 Patescibacteria group bacterium | reverse complement strand
ATGTTTTTTATAATAAAGTGGTAATTGAGCTATGGACGCATGCTATTGGCGGACTTTCGGAAAATGACTTTATTGTGGCAGCTAAAATTGAACCGCTGACCTAAAATTGCTATACTATAAATAATCAATTATGGAGCAAATTTCCGAAACAACTAAACCAAAAACTAGCCCCAAAGAATTCTTTTTACACCTGTTATCAATACTGGCCCTATACTTTAGCGCTATTAGTTTTTTAGTTTTACTGTTTCAATATATTAATATTCTGATTCCCGATGTTTTGGAGTCTGAATATTATAACCGCCAATCCGCGTTGGGAGGTATCCGCTGGGCATTATCGGCGTTGATAATAGTCTTTCCAGTTTACCTATTAATTAACTGGTATTTAAATAAGAGCTACGCCAAGGAGCCGGCCAAAAGAAGTTTGCGCGTGCGGCGTTGGCTGATATATTTCACATTATTTGCCGCCGCCGGCATCATAATTGGTGACTTGGTTTCTTTAATTTATAATTTTTTGGGCGGTGAGCTAACGACGCGGTTTTCGTTAAAAATCATAGCCGTCTTCTTTGTCGCTGGTGCAACTTTCACTTATTATTTTTGGGATTTAAAAATTCATAAAACCGAATAAGATGAATCCCGTAATACAACTTTGCTTACGCTCACTTCGGTAATTCATAAATAAATTAAACTCCCATGCTCAATAATTATCTATCTAATTACAATCTAACTATTAATTGCTCGCGTATAATTACCGAGCAAAGTTGATATACGGGATGAAATACTTTAGTTATATTATAATTGCCATCGTGGCAGCCACAGTTGTGACTGGATTTTTTATTGTCGGGTCACCGGCTAATGAGCGGCTACGCCAAGCTGACCAGCAACGGATTTATAATCTTCAAGACATACAAAACCAAATTGTAACCTATTGGCAGAGTAAGGAAACATTACCAACTGATTTAGCCAGCTTGACTGACAATATTTCTGGCTGGCGGGCGCCGCAGGACCCCAAAACTGGTTTAGCCTACACCTATGAAATCACCGGCGATTTGAATTTTAAATTATGCGCTAGTTTTGATTTAGAAGGCGAGAGTAAAGATATGTATTACGGAGGTGGTGTGTATCCGGAACGAGCAGTACCAATCATGCCGCCCAGCAAAACCGACAACTGGTATCATACCGCCGGGTACTATTGTTTTGATAGAACCATTGATCCGGATTTGTATCCACCATTAAATAAAAAATAATTCATAATAATTAATTTATGTACTATCTATGAAAAAAGCACTTCCTATTTTAATCGTCGTAATAATAATCGCCGCCGGCGCTTGGTTTTATTTTAAACCGTCCGTCCCACCCAGTAACACCAATCAAAATACCACGAGCAATCGTTCACTTAGCCTAACGTTGGCAGAGCAAAATCAGTCAGGCCAAAGCGGCACAGCTAACATTTTTGAAGTGGGCGACAAAACGAAAATAGAGTTAACTCTAAGAAATTCTCCAGCGGGTCCGCAACCAGCCCATGTTCACACCGGATCTTGCGCCGAGCTAGGTGGTGTTAAATATCCGCTAACTTCTCCTGTTAATGGCACTTCCGATACCACTTTAGACGTTAGCTATGATGAGCTGCTGGCGCAATTACCGCTCGCTATTAATGTTCATAAGTCTGTGCCCGAGGCATCTGTCTATGTGGCCTGTGCTGATATTAAAACTAATGACGGTGTGTCTTCAGCTATGCCAGTAATTGGCGGCGCGGCCAATGACATGATAGTAAATAACGAACCGCCAACCGCACCACCTGACCAAGCGTCAACACCATCCCCACAGGCCAAGGTTTTTAATTTGACCGGGAAAATGTTTGCTTTTTCCCAAACCGAAATTAGGGTAAATAAAGGCGACACAGTAACCATAAATTTTTCCAGCACCGAAGGCTTTCATGATTGGACAGTTGATGAATTTAATGCTCGCACCAAACAAGTTAACACGGGCGAACCGGCATCAGTCACCTTTACCGCTGATAAGACAGGAACATTTGAATACTACTGCAGTGTCGGGCAGCATCGAGCCATGGGCATGAAAGGAAATTTGATTGTTAAATAACTTAAAANNAAATAAAAAATATCAAGCAAGCCCAACATATAAGTGAGGTGGTTTTACGCCGAGTAATTAATAAACTTACCATTGGTATAGGTGAAGTTAAGTTTAGTAAATTGATTATTTCCGAACTAAAGCAGGGCGGCGTGAAGGCGTTGGCGTTTGAACCGATTGTGGCTTTTGGCCAAGGCGCAGCCGATGTTCATCACGTGCCCACTAAAAACAAATTACAAATTGGTGATACTGTGATGCTGGACTTTGGGACGACTATCAACGGTTATTGTTCCGACATGACCAGAACATTCTTTTTTGGCGAACCTGCAAAACGCCAGGCAAAAATATATGCGGATGTTCTACAAGCCCAGGAATTGGCTTTAAAAAAATTAAAAGCCGGCCATAGGAACTGTGGTGAAATTGATTACGCGACACGGAGTTACCTTGGTAAAAAATATCCCCGCCGCGCCTTTCCTCACGGCTTGGGCCACGGCGTTGGCACAGCCATTCACGAATGGCCGACTTTAAAACCTAATAGTAAAGATATTTTAAAGCCAAATATGATTATTACTATTGAGCCGGGATTATATTTTAAAAACTGGGGCGGGATAAGAATAGAAGATATGGTGGTAATTACTAAACACAACGTAACCGACCTGACAAAATTTCCAAAGGATTTAAAATCAGTCATACTTAAGATAAAATGACATTAATTACAGTAAAAGTTAAGCCGGGATCTAAAGAAAGTTCTATCAGTGAAGGCGCTGATGGTGTAATTACGGTTCGAGTGAAATCCCGACCCATAAAAGGTGCGGCCAACCAAGANNGGGTATCGTATAGCGGCTATTATGTGTCCTTGCCAAGGACAAGATGCGGGTTCGACTCCCGCTACCCGCTCCAACCTTCGCTAAAGCTTTGGTTGGCTACGCCAGTATAAGACTAACATCCTGTCAGCTATTGACTGGCGAATTTTTGGCACTTCAATATATAATTAACTTATGGCACTTAAAAAAATACCGATCATTCCACAATACGAAGTGGAGCGAATTAGAAAAATTCACCACGAGGGTAAAGCCAAAGAAGACTTTCACAACCTATTTGCTGGTGAATACATTGGCGATATAGTTTATGGAGCGAACGATGGTATTATTACCACCTTTGCGGTAGTGGCGGGAGTAGCCGGCGCGGCGCTTTCACCAACTATTGTCTTAATTCTGGGGGTGGCTAATTTATTTGCCGATGGATTTTCTATGGCCGCGGGCAACTACCTGGCGCGTAAATCGGAAAAAGAATATAAAAAAACTGAAAGGCAACGGGAAGAGTGGGAAATTGATAAATTGCCCGCCGAGGAAAAAAATGAGATACGGGACATTTACCAGGCTAAGGGTTTTGCGGGACATGATTTGGAACGAGCGGTAAAAATTATCACCAGCAACCGAAAGGTGTGGGTGGATGAAATGATGATAGGCGAATTAAAAATAATGGATGATGATATTGGCCACCCCCTAAAAAACTCACTGGCCACCTTTTGCTCGTTTGCGGTGGCCGGTGCCATTCCGCTTATTCCGTATGTGCTCGGGCTACAAGGCGGTCTGGCTTTTAAATGGTCGGTCGTCGCCACGGCGGTGATATTATTCGTGGTGGGTAGCCTAAGAACCTTAATTACCGGGCGACGCTGGTGGCTGGCGGGCCTGGAAATGCTAAGCGTGGGTGCAGTAGCGGCCACCGTAGCGTATATACTTGGTTACTTATTAAGCCAGCTGGTTTAATCTTGCCAAATAAAACCATTGGTGTTATTTTAGCGTAGCGTTGTTACGCGCCGCGGTGGGTCGAGGGGCAGGCTGGTATATTGCACCCGTATAGATGGTGGGCGAGTGGCGGAACTGGTATACGCGCACGTCTCAGAAGCGTGCTCCGTAAGGATTGAGGGTTCGAGTCCCTCCTCGCCCACCATTTTAT
>DOPF01000046.1 GCA_003512705.1 Patescibacteria group bacterium | reverse complement strand
ACATTTTGTTCTGATTGCGGCCAGAAAGGCCTATAACCGACGGCTTTACTTATAAGCTCACCCCGAACATTATAAAGCTCCAAGTATACATATTGGCCGTCCCAAGAAACGCTGTAATAAAACCCGTAAGTTTTTTTCTTTATGACACTAGGGTCGTAAATAGGAATACTGAGAGTCGCCCACACCCGTTCGCTTAATTCTTCATAAGGCACTGGATAGCCGTTGACTAACCAACTGCCCTCAATAAACATAACCACCCGCTTCATATTTTCCATGAGAGCGAAATCCCCACTAACTTCATGATCGCTCTCGGGCGATATAATAAAATGTGGTGTAAACAGCCGATGGTGTACTCTTGGCCCACTATCGGGAAGTATAAATATAACCAAGCCCAACACCAGCAGAAACGCTATGAGCGCCTGTCTCATTTTTTCACCATGAAATTGAGATGATCAATTTTTCGTTTTGTTATTTTAAAGTGATTTTACCAGTTAATACCTTTTAGTCAAATTATTGTAAAACAAAACCCCCGCCGATGTAAGTCGGGGGGGTTTTAAAGACTGTTAGACTTTCTTTACATTGACGGCGTTGGGACCCTTGGGAGAGTCTTCAACATCAAAAGAAACGTTGTCGCCCTCTTGAAGTTCGTCAAAAGTAATACCGACTAGGGAATTACCATGAAAGAATAAATCTTTGGCTTGACCGTCTTGGGAAATGAAACCAAATCCCTTGGGGGTCTTTTTCTTTATAACACCATTCATAGATTTATTGTTAATAATACAATGGCCAATTTAGATATACTAACGAAACTCGACGACGTTTCTAGATATAAATAATTTTGCTGTTTCAGTATAGCTTGAAAGGTTGGAAATGTCAAGGGTTTGTTATAAAGTACGCCGGATGCGCAAACTGTTAGCCACCACAGAGTGATACTACTTTCCTATTTAGGCAACTAAGAAACCAGCTTAATACACTTTAAAACTTAACATCATCCCCGCCTCCAAGTGCTCGGCAATGTGACAGTGCGCCATTTTTAATTCAACCGTTTCGGTCGGTTTAGAGGCGACCAGTCCGGCGATGTCAGCACTGGAATATTCGCGGGCAGTATCGGCCGTGGGGTTGTTTTGCCACAGCCAGATCGCACCTAGGACTATGACGACGGCCGCCCCAAGGATAAACGGTTTTCTCATAAATTATTTAGCGTTATTGATGATAGTGACGATTAAGCTGTCAATGGCGGCTGGCCCGGCGCCTAAATCGGCCTGCGGGAAAAATTGCGCCAGAACAATCGGCCGCAGGCCAGAAATATATGTTTGGCCGTCGGTGACGTACACGTTTATCTTACACGGCATGCACAGCCCGATTTTTATATCCGCCTTCAGAAAATCGTCGGCCAGCTGGGCGTTGCAAAACTCAATGATGTGAAACGGTTCTCTAACAAACCCTTTCTCGCCCAACGTCTTTTGCACATCATGAACATGCAAAACCCGCAGGCCGGCCCGGACAATCTCTGCTTGCACCCGGCGCGATGTGGCATTAAATTTTTTCGTAGTGGTTACAGTATAATCAAATTCCATGGTGTTATAGTTGTTAACCCTAAATATGGCTACTTGGTTTTAATCTTCTGCCACAGCCAAATGGCCAAGAAAATTCCCACGATCAGCCAAATCAGTAAATTAAGAAAACCCAGCGCCGCCAGCCAATTCCAACCACCGTACCACCCGCCCATCATGCCATAACCCATCATTTGTCCTCCGGACCCGTAATTTCCCAACATCGCTCGGTTCATCATCATGCTGTAAGGCGCCGGGTATGCATTCATCAGTTCTACTAACCGCGCCGATTCTTGGTCAGATAAATTACCAGCCATCATTTTAACCATCAGCTTCTCCATTTCCACTTGCACTTCGCCGCCCAAGGCCTGGCCTTCCACGGTTTGCATCATGCCCCAGCTTTGATTATTTGAATTATATCCCCCCATCATGTAAGCATTAGAAATTGATGGGATTAAGCCTATTATTACCGCCAGAACGAAAAAATATTTTTTCATAGTTATTATGATTAATGATAAGTAATTATTGATATTATATTTGTTTTCGTTTTAATAATAAAGCATTAAAGGCCACTATCACCGTGGATAATGACATAAATAACGCGGCCAAAGCCGGTTGTAACAAAATGCCTTTAAATGCCAGCACGCCGGCCGCTAAGGGCATGGCTACAATGTTATAGCCAGCTGCCCACCATAAATTCTGAATCATTTTAACGTAGGTAAGTTTAGATAATCTGATAATTTTCACTATATCGCGCGGGTCATTTTTCACCAAGATGATGCCGGCCGATTCTATAGCCACGTTAGTACCAGCGCCAATCGCTATACCCAAATCNNCGCCACCCACTTGGCCACCTCGTCACTATCACCGGTAATCATACCTACTTTGATACCCATGGCTTTAAGGTCAGCGACCGCTTGCCGTGACTCTTCTCTAATAACGTCGGCCAACGCCATTACACCAAGCAGTTCTTTATTCCGCAATACATAAATAATAGTATGCCCAGCTTTACCGGCTGTCACAATATCTGACTGAATTTTTTCTGGCAGGTTAATGCCGCCCCCTTCCAACATAGCCTCACCACCAACACGTACCAATTGACCATTAACTTGAGCTTCAACCCCTTTTCCAGGAACGCGCAAAAAATTACTAACTGGCAATAATTTAACATTCTGTACTTGGGCCCTGTTTAACATTGCCTTGGCCACCACGTGCTCTGAGCCAGAATTTACTGAAGCTGCGAACTGAAGTAACTCAATGTCAGTTATACCATTTGACCATAAACCCACTACCCCATACTCGCCACGAGTTAATGTTCCCGTCTTATCAAATAGCACCGTATCAATATTTCTAGCTGATTCCAAAGCTTGGCGTTGTTTCACTAAAAAACCGTTTCGTGCGGCTTTGGTAGTAGAAATTGAAGACACTAGTGGTATGGCCAAACCTAGGGCATGAGGACAGGCAATAACTAGCACAGCCACCATACGCTCAACTGCAAAAGCCGTTCCAGTAGATGCCGCCAACCAACTAGCTAAAGTAACTCCACCAGTTACCACTGCTACGATAGTCAAATAAAAAGCTGCTCTGTCAGATAAAAGCTGCAAACGTGATTTAGAAGCCTGCGCTTCGGCCACTAGACGCGCTACCCCAGCTAAAAATGTGTGCTCACCTATTTTGGTAACTATAATTTTAAGCGACCCGTCACCATTTACCGTACCAGCAATTACTTCGGCTCCTTTTAATTTAGCAACTGGTTTGGATTCACCAGTGGCTAGTGATTCATCAACATCTGAACTACCGTCTATTACCTCACCATCTATGGGTATCTTACCTCCAGGCTTAACCAATACTATGTCGCCTACGACCACCTCATCCAGAGGTATAATTATTGACTTACCATCGCGTATGACTTCCGCGGTATCTGGCAGTAATTTAGACAACTCTTTCAAAGCCCCCTGTGCACCGGTTACAGCCCGCATTTCCACCCAATGTCCTAATAACATTATTACAATTAACGTACTTAACTCCCAAAATAATGTGTGCTCACCACCAGTCAAAACTACATAAACACTGTAAATGTATGCTGTCAGAATAGCCAAGGAAATTAAAGTCATCATGCCTGGTAATTTGGCTCGTAATTCTCTATACGCACTTGCTAAAAATATCCAACCACCATAGAAAAAAATAATGGACCCCAAAATAGCCGGCACGTACTGGGAGCCAGTAAAAACCGGTGCTTGCCAATCAAGTAATTTTTGCACGATATCAGAATAAGCCACCACCGGAACGCTTAACGCTAAACTGATCCAAAATTTTGTTTTAAAGATATTGGTACTATGGCCGGCGTGTTTATCAAAAGTTTCGGACTCATGAGAATGTTGATGACCTTCGCCAGCTTTACTTTTAATTGGCACCAAGTTCATTCCGCAATCCGGACACAGTCCCGGTTTGTCCTGACGCACTTTAGGGTGCATGGGGCAGGTGTAGATGATTTCTGTATCTGTATGTAGGTCATGATTATGTTTATGCATATTATTTATTCTCCACTGCCGGCTAATAATTTATTCTTTAAATCTTTCATCGGCTTCAACCGATAAACCCTTGGCCGTATCTTTATTAGTGGCTTGTTTAGCAATAAGATAGTTACAGCTGTCATGGGTACTGCACCAATTTTGACATTCCTTCGCGGTTTTGGCCTCAACGTACTCTAATTTACAAATTTTACATTGATAAACCATGAATTATTCTAAATTCCATCTAAAAGAACGCTCAGTGATGCCGCCAACATCCTTTATTTTCAACTCTACATACTTCGGCGTCGGATTGATGGCATTAAACGACAAGATTCCTTCACGATGATGGCCACCCGGCCCCGGCCCTTCCCAAGCTATCGGCTTATATAGATTACCGCCGTCATCAATCAGAGCTGCAACTTTAAGCAAATCATCATCTAAGCTCCCAGAATGAGTATCAAAAGCGATATCAAACTTCCAAACCTCTATGTTTTTGCCAAATTCTATTGGCGTCACCATAACAGTTACGGGGGGCTGCTCATCTGATTTTGTTTCCCACTCGTCTGGAGTGATATTGGCCGATGGTTGAATTCGTTGATTAGGTGGCAGTTGTTCGCGGTTAACATATACAAAATAGAGAGAAGCAACAGCGGCTAAACCAATAATAATGTAAAGCAGGTGCTTCATACTTGTTGGCCGCCGAAGGCGGAGGTGCTGGTGGTAGAAAATTTAATAATTCTGTTTAGGATATAGAAAATTCCTCCGAGGTTAAATAGCAGACCAACCCAAAACAACTCAATCTGATACTGCGCTACAAACGTTACCAGGCCGACTGTTCCTAGAATAGGAAGCAGATTGGCAAGATAGTGTGTGCAGCAAGATATCATAGCCGCAGTTGAAGCTGTACCGGTCACACCCAGAACTTTACCCCCACTGTACCCGCTGTGAATAAGATTTTTTAGATAGTTATATAATCCGATCTGCACACCAAACCCGCCGGCCAGACTTAAGATAAAATACCAAAATTGTGAAAATTGATTTTGAGCAAAGCTCCAACCAGAAACTAGTGTCAGTACCGCAAAATACAGACCGAGCAGAGTAGCGGCGGCCGCTAGGCCATAACCAATAGATCGAGTAATTGGGCCAGGCATGACTACGCGCGCCTAAAGCTGGCGGGATCTTTTTCAAATCGCTGCCGGCAGTGATCAGAACAAAAGTAATAAGATTGACCTTGGTAATCAGCAGTGATGGCATCGGTCGCCCCCATGCCACAAACGGGATCGCGGCGGCGCTTAGGCGGTAGGGTCTTTTTGAATCTTTTAAAAATTGAAAACATTTTGTATGCTTAACTATTATTTTTCGTCACGCTGATCGTGACTCGCCTGACCATGACCTTTATGCATAAACAAATGCACCAATGGACACGCTAATATAAACAAATATGGCAGAATCCCGAAAATATTGATCCAATAACTGGCGATTAGGGGGATCACGGCTATGGCCAAAATGCAGATCACAATCCAATGTGAACGCTGTAATGTCCGAGTGGCCGAGGTGTGATCATGCATATAATTATTTTCTTACAAGACTCGTGTTGTGCATCCAAACGTAATACCAGGCGAATACCCAAGCTAAAACAAGTAGATAGACCGCCCCCAAGATGAAGCTGGTAAAATTTATCCAGGTAAAACCGGGTAGTGTCTCAAACAGAGCGTGATGAAGTTCAATGCCCCGGCCGGTCCGCAGAGGTAAGAATCCGCCTAACAGACAAATAACGTAGACGATTTCCGCGCCCAACACACATTTCCAACCGTATAATTTTAGTGATAGTTGTTCCATAAAATTTAATGTTATGGTTCGACAAGCTCACCATAATCCTGAGCCTGTCGAAGGATTATTTATTTGATAAAGTGTATACCTTTATCAATTCTTTGACGGCTTTCTCATCGTCGCCCCGGCTCTGCATTTGGTGCTTGACATGAGTCCGCAGGTGATTCTCCAACAGAAAGCTGTCTAGGCTTTTGAGCGACCTTTGGATGGATAAGGACTGTTCTAGTAAAGTGGGGCAATACTCCTCGTTCTCAATAGCCTTTACTAAGCCATCCAACTGCCCGGCGATGATTTTTGCCCGGTGAATGGCGCGACCTTTTAGCTTTTGATTCAGCATAGAATTTTAGGGTATTTAATAATTAACCGTATTGACTTATTAATAGGCTATACCCCCATACCCTATATGTCAAGGCCGCTGCCTGTGCATAACTTTTATAGGACTTTACGCGCTGGTCGTCATTGCGACCCGGTCCGACTGGGTGAGGCAATCTCTGGTTAATATTAGTGCTTTACTAAGATTGCTTCGTCTCCTTCGGCCTGGCTCTCTTCGACCCTGAGCCCCCTTCGGGTCTCGGGGCCTCAGGGTCGAAGACAGAGCCGAAGGCGGGATCCTCGCAATGACCTAAAGAGGAGTCGAAGCGCGTCGGTCATATTTTAGTCAAAACGAAGCTCAATTTTATCCTTATCCCCCATAATATAATTCTCGTATTCTGTGTTTTCCTCCCCATTCACGGTCATCTTCATATTCGTGCCGAATGATTCCATACTCTTGCCCCAATTTTTGAAAAACTGGCCGAGCGTTACGTCTTGTTTCCGCGTCAGACCTTGAAATTCCATATGAACAATCCCCTGATCACTGTCATCATGGGTATGGATCGGCTGATGAACCGCGCCCAGGCCGATGTTTGGCGGCAACTCCTGTTTTTCACCTTTAACGTAGATAATCAGCTCCGGATGCCAATGGAAAGCGCCGCGGGAAACAATGTCGGATTCTAGAATCGGAGGCCGTGTGGCAACATACCAAATAAGACCGCCGATTGCCAGAGCGGCAAGACCGCCCCCGACGCCCCATGAGGAAATTTTCTTTAGGTGCCGTTTCTGCACAGCCACTTCTCTTGCCTCAAACTTCCCCTGACGCTTGGGCTCTTTCTTAGTTAATGGTATTTGAGAGTACATAATTATTTTCTGATTAAGGGTTAATTCTGCAGACCGCCGGATTTTGGATTTGCTTGGCAATGATATAAATCGAAATCATTAAGAGAATGACTCCGAGAATGCCAAATTCACTGCCACCCAACGGCAAAAATGCCAGAATGCTTGATGCGGCCAAGAGCGAGAGTCCGCTGGTTAGTAGTAAAGACCCGCAAGCGGCGCACCCCATACCCAGCGCGCCGCTGACTAAACCCAAAAAACCCATAGTGACCCCGCTCGATTTTACCGCGGCAACTCGGCGCCGCAAATAAAATACCATCATAGCGATATTAATTCCAAATAAAATTGCGATAGCCATGGTATAGGAAGCGGAAAGTAGTGTAAAGTTGGTAGCGATTGATCCTAGTAAACTAATTGGTAGATCAAACTTCTGCGCAAGAGATATTCCCGGATGCCCCATTATCCATACCAGTAAAGAAAAATTGGGTAGCCAAACCGCCAGCGCGAATACGGTTATACTAGTTGCGAGCGCCAGGATACTATAGGCCGGTTTCCGAAATACTTTTGCTAAGACTCCTATGACCATAATTATTTGTCTTGCAATGCCAAATCAATTAATTGCTTAACCGACTCGTAAGGCTGTGCGCCCGACAGTGGATATTTTTTTCCGCTGGCGGTAATAATAATACTCCAAGGGGTGCCGGCTCCGCCGGTTGCAAGCGCATTTTGGTAATCTTGTTCCACGTGTCCTGCGTACTTGCCACTGGTTAGGCAGGCATTGAACTTCTGCGCGTCCAGACCGATGTACTCAGCTATATTTAGGAGTTCGGCCAAATCAAGATTATTGTTTGACGGTGTTATTTCGAATAAACGATCAAGATAAGCCCAAAACTTATCTGGCCCGCCCAGCTCGTTAGCGCACTCCGTCGCCTCCGCTTCCTTATCTGCTTTCGGATGAAGGGAATCTAATGGAAAATGCCGATACACCCAAGCGACTTGGCCGTCGTATTCGCTGACCGCCTGCTGCATAATGGGATGAAAACGTTTACAAAATGGGCATTCCGTATCCGAATACTCAACGATTTTAACCGGGGCATCGAGATTGCCACGGACGTGATCACTGACCGAGATATCAGCCATTTGATCAAGCGAACCGGCATCCCCCGGGGGTAGTTGCTCGTTGGCCACCGCATTATTTTCTGCCGCCGTTGGCGCAGTCGTCGTTTTACCTGACGATAAGTACAGCGCGCCGGCAATCAACGCGCCGGCAATTACAATGGCTATGGGAATTGATAAATTATTGGTTGGTGCCGGAGCTTTAACTTCAGGCACTTTTGTTTCAAGTTCGTTATGGTGTTCCATATATTAATGACGCTTAAAGTTAATGTAATATACAAATAAAAAGACCAACCGGGAAAGGAATCCGTGTCTGGCCACGGATCAATGTTGGCGCCAAGACTATTAGTAAATTTTTGGGTTCAAAATGCCGCGGGCGTATGCCAGCTTGAGGTGACTAAAAGACAACTGGTCAGGATTATCTCGGGCGTAGAATTTGTCAGACAACAAATGACGATCAATAAAATCAGTTTGGCATCGCCAACCACTGACCATAAAGGCCATCGCCAGTCCCAAAATAAGTAAAAGTATTCCCGCGCGCGTTCCCGGGGAGGGAGCCGACAGAACACTCTTCCAGGTCTCAATGTGATTCAGTATGCTATTACTGCAACATTCCCACTGACTACTAATTATCATTAAATTGACAGTACTCATTAATTCTGATGGGGCGTGCATTGACGAATGGGTTGACGCATCCAGACAAACGAAGCCAAAAATAAGACTACCTAAAATAATTAGGGTAAAGACAAGTTTCAGTGGGGTGTGAATATTTATCGCCGGCACATATTTATTATAGATCATTCCGGCCAATTATAACAATTTTCCACACCCTGCATCGTCCCGGCTAGCGTAACATTTTAAACCCCACAACCACCGCCGCCCGGACTGGTAACCGGCTCGACTTCAGCTAATATCTGCTGATAACCTTGACTGCTAGAATAGGCTGAACCCAAAACCTCTTTGGCGTTAACCTGCGGCCAGCTAACACCGCGCGCGCTAAAGTATTTTGCCAAAGTTAAATAAGTATCCGGAAACCAATAAGCATTAACTTGCAAGGCCACTCGGTACATGTCGTCTTCGGACACGCCTTGCGCTGCCATTAATTCTAATAATCCCAACATGGCCAGGCCGTGGTTACAATCCGGAAAATGGGTGGCGTTGCCGCAACAGGGGCGATAGATATTTTGGGCCACCCGTTCCACTAACGCCTGCTGATCAGAATTTAGGGTTATAAATTGGTGTTGACTATAATGATCCATGGCGTCGCCCGACGCTACTGTCCAACCGCCCGTAGATGCAAAATTACCTGCCCCGCCATATTGTGGGTCTTGCATTAGCCCTTGGTCCAATACTGGATTTTTATTACCCAAGCCTAAGGCCCATAATAAATTTAATAATACGGCCGCCGTCTGACTATTGATGACTAATTGGTCATTGGCCTCGGCTAAAAGCAAATTTTTAGAATATGCATCCAACCCGCCGCGGCTAGCATACACCTCTTCAAAAGCTGACTGATTAATAACCCCCGCTGCCACCATTTGTTTACCTAAATTACCCCACCCGGCTGGCAGTTTTACTCCCGCCTCGGGCAGTACGGCGGCGACCAGCTGATCCACCGAAGCGGTAGCGGCTGCCTCATTGTTATTAGTAGCCGTCTGGATGTTGGTAGACGATTTTAAATTTATATCAACAAATAAAAATTGATTAAAAATAAAAATACCTATCATCACCAACGAGGCCGCTCGCCACAAATTCAATTGGGCTTTAAGCTTTTGCAGCGCTCTTTCGTTACCGACTGATGTTTCTTCAGTAAGCATAAATTAATTCTCCTTTGACATCTTTTTTACCTGATAAGCCAGGTAAACGAAGACGCCGATAATAATTAGACCCCAAAGTAGTTCGGGGAATTGTTGAGCCATTGACACAATTTTAAACGACCAGGCATTAAGGGCTTGGCCAATTTTTACTTGGTATGACGGCGCCCAATAAGCGTCGCCGGTTAGGCCCAGCCACAACAAGACAATACCCATTAGTAAAAACACTACACCCGCTAATAGATTAGTGGAGTGGACAAACAATGTCTTACTAAATATATTAACTTCCCAAAGTTTACCCTTGATAAAATTGGTTTCAGCCAGTTTAAATTTGTCATAAAAATAGGCGGTAATAAACAACGGAAAGGTCATGCCAAAAACATACACAAATGTTACCACTAAGGCTTGCCAAAAGCCGCCCGACAACACTGCCAAAGTAACGGCCCCGGCTAAAACTGGAGCGCAACACGAAGTGGCCGCGCCCGAAAACATGCCCAGCAAAAATACTGATTTTGGGTGGGTAGGATCAACTTTAGGTTTAAGCCGCCTTGCCATCGGGATTAATGCCAAGCCCTTGCCCAGTACTGACAACACGGCCAGCACAATCATCAATAGCCCTCCAATAATGTACATTTGTTGGTGCCAGCCCTGAAATATTCTGGCGAGCCAGGCCGCGCCCAGGCCGATTGGCACTAAGATTACCGCAATTCCGGCAAAGAAAATAAAAGTCATTTTTAGGATGTGCTTTTTTTCCCGAAAGGCCGACGCCAAATAAGAAGGCAACAACACGGTGATGCAGCAAGGCGCGAACAGCGCCACCATACCGGCGATAAACGCGGCAATGATAGACGCGCTAAATATAATATCCATCGGCGTTAATTAGTTACCATGGCCTGAAACCGCAGCTCTAATTTGGGCGATTGGGCAGAATTAGTTTCTAAGTAAATTGACCGCTGTGCCATCCCTACTCCCGATGGGCCATGAGCCGCCGGATCAAAAATTGCTTTAACTATCACTTCGTCTCCTGGATTTACTATTATGTTCGACTTTCCTGATGAACTGTGCCCAGGCATACCAAACGGACCATATTGCTTTCCCTTGGCATCGGTAATTAAAGCCTCGGTACACATACACGAGGTTAATGCTTTGTCGATTCGTAGTGGTTCGGCCCCATCATTTTTTAGAATATAATCATGCTCCACTTTGCCCGCCGCCATGGAAATAGTTTGAAAGTCATAATTACTGTCAGTGGTTGTGAGCGCGCTGGCGGAATAGGCTGACGCAGCGGCCGAATCAGACAAGGCCGCGCTATTGTTACCGGTCGCCAGCCACCACACCAACCCAACGAGTGCCACGAGGATGAGGCTGTAAATTGTTGATTGTTTAATTTGTTTGGTCATAATACAAAAACACCCGTCCTTTTAAAGACGGGTGCATGAAAATTAATAATTAACTCTACCTGTTAAAATCAGGTAGTTTCATACACCCTAAATAGACGAACTGGTATGCGACTATGAGTATGCGCCAACCAATAAAAAAACCGTTTCCAATGGGATGATTTTAATTTGTAATTTCTAACCACCTGATATTTAAATGACGATAAATTATAATTGGTTGCCGTCAGCGCTAAGAAGGCGGTAACTAACAAGGCCAGTGCGGCCGCCAATAAACCCAGCTGGCTAAGATTAACACCACCTTGAGCAAAATAGCCCAAAATCGACAAATGATTATTATAAACTGCCAAATCAACTTCTGGACAATCACCTAAAGTTAAAGCTGAAATCGGACAACTGTTATGGGTGGTGTGACTATCCAATGTCATACCCCACATACCAAAAATCGCCACTGTTAATAGGCTTAATATAATTAACAACGATACCAGGCGAAACTTCATAAATCCATCCTAGCGCGTATGGGCTTTTTTGGCAACTTCCCCCCTTTATTCACTGCCTGCTACCCCTCTCGCGCCCGGCGAATCCCCATGGCTCCAGGGATGGTATTAAATTATAGTATGTAAAATTTAGACGGCCGTCTAAATTTTACACCGCTACGATGAACGAAATTCAAAAGAAAAAAACCCGACATTGAGTCGAGTTTTTTCTTTGGCTCCGGTCTTCGACTCTGAGTGATGAGCCCCAGGCTCAGACTCGATGAGGGGAGGGATTCCCGTTCGCTCCGACTCACGGCCAGGGCGCTGCGCACCCTTTATACCGAATTGCCTGCCCCGTAGCGAGCTTTACTCTGCTATCGGGGACCAGAATTTGAAGAGCTGTAGCAAAAAACTCCCGTGATGG
>DOPF01000010.1 GCA_003512705.1 Patescibacteria group bacterium | reverse complement strand
CGCTTCAATACGAATAGGGTGGGCGGCCAGGGCTAAAGCCAAATCGTTGGCTAAACCGGTAATTTGAGAAAGCTTCACCCCCTCGGCTGGTTTAAAAGTATATTGAGTGACAGTCGGCCCGACGCTGACTTGCCCCATTTCCACTTCAATACCAAAGTTAAGTAGGGCCTGTTTAATTTTTTCCATTTGCACATTAACATCGCCGCTGGTGGGTTTAGTAGATGATGATTTGAGTAGTTCTATGGGCACATCAATTTTAGGGTGACTGGTTTTTACTTTTAATAGGGGCTCCTGATGCGGGGCGGCCGACTTATTTTTTGTAATAGAAAAAGTTGGCACTAAGCTGACAATCTTTTTAACACTTAACGGCTCGTCGGCAACTTCAGCTACCGCTTCACCCGCGTCCGCAACCTTAACGCTCGTTTCTGACTTGGCGGAACGCGAACTAAACAAACTTTTTATCCCTCGGCCGGTCCATAAAAGCGGTGATAATAATTTAGACAATGATGTTTCAAACAAAACTAAAATTCCACCCAATAACAAAGCCACTAACCATAGCCGCGCCGCCAGCGTTCCAAATATTTTGTAGAGCGGCCAAAACGCTATATACCCTAAGAAACCGCCGTTTTGGCCCTGCCGAACCAGGCTCCAAGCGGCTTCACCTGTCCCGGAGTGCATTAAACCCGTAATACCTAAAAGGGTCATAATTAAGCCAAGCCAGTGATTAGTTTTTAAGTTGAAACTGGGGCCGGAAAACGCCAAGGCAATGGCTAGTAAGATAAACGGTATAACCCAGCTCATCAACCCGGCCCATACCACTAAACCATAATGTAATTTTACCCCCCAGGGGCCGGCTAAATTAGCCAGAGACAATAATAACAGCAAACTTACAACAACCAAAAACAGGAAGGTTAATCCATGTTTAGTTTCTGGTTTTAAGTTTGTCCGCCGACCCCGGTCTCCTTCTGTTACCCGTAACTTGACGGTATTTTTCTTAAACCACTTGGCCATAATCTGGTGTTAATTGTAGCAAAAAAAGCGGCTTTTTACCACCAGATAAAAGTGAGATGGTATTAGTAAACCTGCTAGTTACCCGACCGATGAATTGGTTTAATATGCCTTACCTGGACTATCGGCACCGCCTGATATCGCTCGTAAAAATAAAATGATACCACTCCTAAAATTGCCGCCAATACGGCAAACAAAACATATGATGTGTTTATGCCGGAAACCGCCGCCAGCCAGCCAACTATTAATGGCGCGGTTACCGTGGCTAATTTCTCGGCAAACTTGGTAATGGACGCCGCCTCCCCTTCCAAGTGCGACGGCGACAAACTAAATAGCACCGGGCGAACCGTAATATTGAGAATCGTTAAAGCTGATGAAAGAAAAAAACTGATAATATAAAAAGCCACCGACGAATGCCAAATATAAAACATCATCATTAACAGCGCTATTAAACAAAAAAATATCAACACGATAAACCGCTTGGCCAGGCGCTCAATTAAAGTGGCATAATAAGCTGACAAAAAAATCGGCACTTGAAACAAAATCGCCACCAAACCAACCTCGATTAAACTTAAATGCTGCTCCACACCGAACAACGGCAAAAAAACCAGGAAGCCAAAGTTAATGAATAGAATAAAAAAAATGCAGGCTATTTGCACATAGAAAAAAACCGGATAGTGCGGCAAGGCTTGGAGCGCTCGGTGTAGTATTTTTTTGCTAATAATCTCACTTAGTAAATTACCCAAGTTAACCGCTGGCTCGCTAGTCGTCGGTAGGCGCCGGGCAATTAGCAAGGTAAATAATATAAACATGGCCACGACCAAATAACCGTAATAAATCGGCCACCACGCGATAACCGCCAACACTGCCAATGTTCCCACCAAATAACCTAAGGCATCTAGCGAAACTACAAACGCATAATTAAATGATTTATCCCCCTGATAATGACGGTCAATATAAGCTTGGCTGGTTTCATAAATAATGACCGAACTAATGCCGTTTACCAAAACGGCTAAAATTAAAAGTGGAATAGACGAATTATATCCGGCGGCAAAATACAAGGCCGCCACCGCCAAATACATAATTAAAGACGCCCGAATAATTTGTTTATGATTAAACTGGTCAATGACTTGCCCGAGCGGTAACGCAACTAATAAACCAGTAACACTAAACAAGGCAATAACTACACCGGTCAGTAAATAGTTAGAAGTTATTTTATCGATATATATAGCCCACCACGGATCAACAAAGCCAAAACCCAATTCAAAGAAAAACATCACCGCGGCCACTAATTTAATTGGTCGCGGCACTTTACTGATCAGGGACATTACACCATAACGTCGATCTACGAGCATAAATAAATTATACCATAGCTATTGACAGCCTGTGATATTAATGAAAATATATTTTGTTAAAGTAATTTAGATTGTATTTTGACACTTCGACGACAAGCCCCNNGGGCTTGTTGCTCAGTGTCGCGCGCGAAATATAGATAGTCAAGCTCCGATGCTTGGCATCGGAGATACCTTCGCGCTTGACAACAAACAATCCCAGTGACGCAGGTTTTCACCCATTATCGCAATAAGGGTGGGGAAATCTTTACGCACCATACACTAGGGCCACCATCGTCAAATACCGCCACCGTGGCAGTTGGGGTGAAACAAAAGAAAATTCAGCATGCCAGAAATCGATAGAGTGCCGGCCGTGCTTTTGACCCTTGATATTCAGGCGGGATCCACCATCTCGATGGTTTGGAGCCGGCAACAGATCATGACCGCAACGGTGCGTGACGCGCATTCCCTTTAAACTTACGTGACTGCTTTTTGTCCCGGCCGGGACTTTTTACAATCACTATAATTTCGACCTTTTATGGTAAGGCTTTTTTTACTTAGCCATTATTTCAACTGCGTAATTTTCATCCGCCCGGATGAAAATTACATCATAAATTACGAAGCGGCTTTACGCGTTAAAACTCGTTTGGTCAACAAGCGAACTGGAGAAATAAAAGAGCAAGAGGTATACTTGTATGTCCTCAAAAATATCTGATAATTACACACCGTACGGTCGGCTGGTTTACTTCCCGCAAAATTCACTAACCAAAAAATAACAGGTTTTGACCTAACCGCAGTTTATAAATATTTACTCAACCGTCAATTCACCGATCCCGGCGCTTCCCGGCTCTACCACTTGCACCGCTAATTCTGCCATCATGGCCCGGGCTTGGGCAGCCAGGGCCGCTTGTTCAGCTTCGCGCTTAACTCTTTCCTCTTCGCGGTGACGGTTTATAACCGCCATATCTTTATTGATTTTTTCTGACAACTCACCAAAACCAGTGCCAGCTGGTATTAAACGACCGATAATAACATTTTCCTTTAAGCCTCGTAAACTATCCATTTTACCAGTCACCGCCGCATCAATTAATACCCGCGCGGTTTCTTGGAAGGACGCGGCCGACAAGAAACTGTCAGTTGATAACGACGCTTTAGTAACCCCTAATAAGACCGGGTCGCCGTCGGATAATTTACCTTTCTTTTTAACCGCTTCATTAGCGTCGGCAAATTGCGCGGTGGTAACGATATCACCAGGCAGCAATTCGGTATCGCCAGCATCATTAATATAAATGCGCGAGAACATTTGCCGAATAATAATTTCGACGTGCTTATCGTTCAGCTTTTGCCCTTGCACCGAATAGATGTATTGAATTTCCCTTAAAATGTACTTCTGCACCGCTTCCACGTCCCGTAATCGATACAAGTCTGATAAATTAATCGGGCCCTCACTTAATTGCTGGCCGCGCGTTACTTTATCCCCATCCTTAACCCAGACGGCAAAGCCAATCGGCACCGGCACTTCTTTCAATAATTCACCCTCGCCCTTTACTATCACTTGCTTATTATTGACTTCAATTACACCGGGGGAGACGGCTTTTACTTGACCGCCATCAACTGTTTTTAATAGCGGTGTCCCCGTAACCGCCTTGACGCCAGATTTAACCAGCACTTCCGCGCCCGAATAACGACTTAACTGGTAAACTTCCTCGCGCTCACCTTGGTGTTTCAAGATAATTATTTTTTGCCGGCCCCGACCTTCGACTTGTACTTGTCCATCAAATTCCGCCAGTACCGCTGCTTTATGAATAGTGCGAGCCTCAAAAATTTCTTCTACTCTCGGCAAACCTTGGGTAATATCCTCGGCCGATGCCACCCCACCAGTATGGAAGGTACGCATAGTTAGCTGCGTGCCCGGTTCGCCAATTGATTGAGCGGCAATAATACCCACGGCCGTGCCCAGTGATACTTCCCGATTAAATCCTAAGTCCCAACCATAACATTTTTGGCATAAACCCCGTCGCGTTTTACAAGTTAAACTTGATCTAATTCTGACATTCTCTACTTGAGCACTATCAATCAGTTTAGCTTTATCCGAGGTAACTAGTTCGCCCTTTTTGACAATCACCGCTTTGGTTTTGGGATCAACCACGGCGTCCATAACAATGCGACCCTTAATGCGTTCGCCTAAGCTGTCGCCGGCTTCTTGCGATTCCGTGCGTGTCCATGACAAGCCCGACTTATCGCCACAGTCAATTTCACGAATCACCATATCTTGAGCCACATCAATTAACCGACGCGTCAAGTAACCAGCATTGGAAGTACGTAAAGCGGTATCAGACAATCCTTTGCGAGTGCCGTGGGTAGAAATAAAATATTCCAACACATCAAACCCCTCTTTAAAATTACCTTTCACCGGCAGTTCAATAGTTTCGCCAGCCGGATTAGTTACCAAACCTTTCATGCCCATCATTTGCGTAAGCTGTGCCCATGATCCGCGAGCGCCGGATTCAATCATGGCGTAAACCGGACTCTTAACATCTAGGGCTAAACGACAAAGTTTAGTTACCTGCTCTTTAACGTTCGCCCATATTTCCACAATTTTTATATGACGCTCCTCTTCGGTCAATAACCCCTGCTCATATTGTTCCTCGATAACGGCCACGTGGTTATTAGCCTCCTGATACATTTGTGGCCGCTCGGGTATATCGGGCAAGTCACCCATACCCCAAGATAAGCCGGAAAAAGTTAAATGGCGAAAAGCTAATTCCTTTATATGATCAGCCAAAGAAGCGGTAACGTCAGCGCCTTTTAACTCTAAAGCTTTAGCCATTAAGGCTTTTAAAACTTTAGCGGTCATAGTTTCGTTTTGGAATTGCAATTCCACCGGTAAAACCTGATTAAATAATATTCGGCCGACACAAGTGGCTAAGCGCTGGCCGGCAAATCTAACTGTTATCGGCTCATTCAATTTTACTTGGCCAATCTGCCAGGCCATTATGGCTTCATCGGCGTCGGTAAACATTTTAGTCGGCTCAACACCCTTGGCCATGGTGGTCATGTAGTAACAACCCAAAATCATGTCCTGGTGGGGCGAAACTATCGGCTGGCCAGTGGCGGGCTTTAATAAATTTTTACCCGATAAAATAATATTTTCGGCTTCCCATTTAGCTTCTTCGGTAATCGGTACGTGCACAGCCATTTGGTCGCCATCAAAGTCGGCATTAAACGCCGGACAAACTAACGGGTGAATTTGTATGGCCTTACCTTCAATTAATACCGGCTGGAAAGCTTGAATACCCAAACGGTGCAAAGTGGGCGCTCGGTTCAACAACACATGCGAACCTTTAACTATTTCTTCTAAAATATCCCAAACTTCCGTGGTTTTAGTTTCAAGTAGACGATTAGCGCTGCGCACATTGTGTACATATTCGCGTTCAATTAACTTTGAAATGACAAACGGCTTGAATAATTCCAGCGCCATCATTTTAGGTAAACCGCACTGGTTAATTTCCAATTTTGGACCAACCACAATAACACTGCGACCGGAATAATCAGTTCGCTTGCCCAACAAATTCTGCCTAAATCGTCCTTGCTTGCCTTTTAATATATCGGCAATGGATTTAAGCATGCGTCGTTGGCCGGTTGAGGCGGTGACGGTTTTGCCGTGACGAGCGCCATTGTCTATTAAGGCATCGACCGCTTCCTGCAACATACGCTTTTCATTGCGACAAATTACTTCGGGCGCATTTAATTCAATTAAGCGCTTTAAGCGGTTATTGCGGTTAATAATGCGTCGGTACAAATCATTTAAATCGGAGGTAGCAAACCGACCGCCGTCTAATTGCACCATTGGCCGTAAGTCCGGCGGAATCACCGGCAGAGTGGTCATAACCATCCAGCTGGGCTTAAGCTTAACCTTTTTAAGATGGTTGAATAATTTCAATCGACGCACTAACTTTTTATTGCGCGCGGCTTCCGGTTCGGCTAATTCCTTTTTTAAATGGGCAATCTCTTTGTCTAAATCCATCGCCTCCAGTAAATACCTAATGGCCTCGGCGCCAATGCCGGCTTCAAATACTTGCCCATATTTTAGCGACAAGTCCTGATACTGACTTTCCGACACAATCTGCCTCACTTTTAAATCCTTCAACTCTTTTTTGGCAATTTCAAAAGCTTCATCTAATTTAGCCAGCCGTTCCGATTTTAGAACCGCCACCGAAGCTTCGGCGCTGGCCTTACTTTTACCTTTACCCTTACCCTTAGCGACGACCGGAAGGGGTGGGGTTGGCTTGTCGGCCTCGGCCTCAATCGCCCGGCGTTTAGCTTTATATTCGTCGTGGACTTGATCCCACAATTGCTTTTTCTTTTCTTCGTTAACGGCCGTAATAATAAAGGCGGCAAAATAAATAACTTTTTCTAAATCTTGTACCGACAACCCTAATACCAAGCCAATTTTGGAAGGCACCCCGCGCAAAAACCAAATATGCGAAACCGGTGCCGCCAGTTTAATATGGCCAAAACGCTCGCGGCGGACGACGGCGCGGGTTACTTCCACACCGCATTTATCACAAATAATGCCGCGGTGGCGAATGCGTTTGTATTTACCACAATAACATTCCCAATCTTTAGTTGGACCAAAAATCCGCTCGTCGAATAAACCTTCTTTTTCCGGTTTTTGAGTACGATAATTAATAGTCTCGGGTTTGGTGACTTCACCATAAGACCATTTAGTAATTTCCTCCGGCGACGCTAAGCGCAACCGAATGGCATCAAAGTCGTTAACTGGTAATTGATCGCGGTCGTTTAACATAGTAATTAACTGGCGGCTTCCTTACCCGCCGTCTCCGCTGTCCTAGGTTTAGGGGCTAGGGGTTTACCGTCTTTTAAAAGTTCCACTTCCAAACCCAAACCTTTCAACTCCCGCACTAGAACATTAAATGATTCTGGTACATTGAGCTTTCTAATCGGCTCTCCTTTAATAATAGATTCGTAGGCTTTGGAACGGCCGGGCACGTCATCGGACTTGATGGTTAAAATTTCCTGCAAGGTATGCGCGGCGCCATAAGCTTCCAGCGCCCACACTTCCATTTCACCAAACCTTTGTCCGCCAAATTGCGCCTTACCGCCCAAGGGTTGTTGCGTCACTAAAGAATAAGGGCCAATAGATCGCTGGTGAATTTTATCTTCCACCATATGATTTAGTTTTAACAGGTACGACCAACCCACCGTGACTTTATGATCAAACGGGTCGCCGGTGCGACCATTGTAAAGCACCACTTTACCGTCTTCGGGCAGTCCGGCGCGTTTTAACTCCGCTTTAATAGCTTGCTCGGGCACGCCATCTAACGGCGGAGTAGCCACATAATAATTTAACGCCTGAGCAGCTAAACCTAAATGCGTTTCCAAAATTTGTCCTAAATTCATACGCGACGCCACGCCCAAAGGGTTAAGCATCACATCAACCGGTGTGCCATCGGCCATAAAGGGCATATCTTCGGCCGGAACAATTTTTGAGACCACACCTTTATTGCCGTGCCGGCCGGCCATTTTATCGCCCACCTGAATTTTGCGCCATTGCGCTACCGCCACTTGAATGGTTTTTATAACACCCGACGGCAGACGATCGCCGCTGGCTCGTGAGAAAACTTTTATATCAACCACCTTGCCATGCTCGCCGTGTTCAAGATAAAGCGATGAGTCGCGCACGTCTTTGGCCTTTTCTCCGAAAATCGCCCGCAGTAATTTTTCTTCGGCGGATAATTCGGTTTCGCCTTTGGGAGTAATTTTACCAACTAAGATATCGCCCGATGAAACCTCGGCCCCAATCATTACTACCCCTTCATTATCTAAATACTTTAATTTTTCTTCACCGACATTAGGAATATCACGCGTCACGACTTCCGGCCCTAACTTGGTATCACGCACATCAATAGAATAATTTTCAATATGAATGGAACTGTACTTATCACCCTTCACCAACTGGTCAGAAATTAATACCGCGTCTTCATAATTGCCGCCTTCCCATGGAATATAAGCCACCAACACATTTTGTCCCAAAGCTAGTTCGCCTAAATCAGTCGCCGCCCCGTCGGCAATCGCATCGCCCACTTTAACTTTATCGCCCTTACTCACAATCGGCCGCTGATTCATGCAGGTAGAAGCGTTGGAACGAACGAATTTACCTAAATTAAAAGTGGAAACGTCATTTTTACCTTTAATGACTATTTTATCAGCCTGAACTTCGGCCACCTCGCCATCGATATCCGAAATTATCACCTGTCCGGAATCGTGGGCCGCTTTGCGCTCCACGCCCGTGCCGACTATCGGCGCCTCGGGAATTAAACACGGCACCGCCTGACGTTGCATGTTGGTGCCCATCAAAGCCCGCACCGCGTCGTCGTGTTCCACAAACGGAATTAACGAGGTGGTAATAGAAACGATTTGCTTAGGCGATACGTCAAAGTAGTCTATTTTCCAAACGAAGTCATAAGTTGGCTCGCCCCACTCTCTAACTTCAGCCCGATCGGTTAAAAAATATCCGTCGCCATCAACGGCGGTGGTAGCGGCCGTGGTTACGTGGCGCTCTTCTTCAAACGCATCTAACCACACAATCTCATCAGTTACCCGCGGCTTCACCGGTACTTGAGTTAACGGCAGCGCTTTTAACTTATTAGCCACCTCGGCGATAATTTTAGTACCGGCGGTCACGACTACTTGATTTTGGCTATCTAAACAATCTTCGCGTAAGGTTTCACCTACCAGCACTTTAGGATCGTTGGGTAAATCATGAATAACTTTTCTAAACGGAGTTTCAATAAAACCATAGCTATTAACCCGAGCGTAGGAAGCCAAATGCCCCACCAAACCAATGTTGGGACCTTCGGGCGTGGCAATCGGACAAATGCGGCCATAATGGGTGCGATGCACATCACGAACATCAAAACCGGCTCGCTCGCGTGACAAACCACCCGGACCCATGGCCGACAGACGACGCTTGTGTTCCAATTCCGATAAGGGGTTGGTTTGATCCATGAATTGCGATAACTGCGACGACATAAAAAACTCTTTGATAGCGCCAATTATCGGCCGCGCATTAATTAATTGGTTGGGTGTTAACGTAGTAATATCCAGCGTGGACATGCGATCTTTTATAATGCGCTCTAAACGCGCCAAGCCAACGCGGAATTTATTTTGCACCAACTCACCCACCGCGCGGACGCGCCGGTTGCCTAAATGATCTATGTCATCGGGCTCGGTTTGATTATTATTAAGATTAATTATCTCTTTAATAATCAATACCAAATCCTCGGGACGCAAAATTCTAGTTTCCTTATTAATCGGCAGGTCCAGCGCAAACCGTTTGTTTAACTTATAACGACCCACTCGGCCAAAGTCATAGCGAGCAAAGTTAAAAAACATGTTGTGAATCAGCTGGCGGGCGTTTTCCACGGTGGCCAAGTCACCCGGCCGAATACGCTTATAAACTTCTTTTAAGCCCTCGCCTTCATTATGGGAAATATCCTTAGCCAAAGTGGCGGCGATGTGTTTATTGTCGGCATTCGTATCTACATCTTTAAACAACTCTTTAATGGTTTCATCGCTGTCGTAGCCAAAGGACCTTAGTAAAGCAGTTACGGCCACTTTTCTTTTCCGATCAATCTTAACCCACAAAACATTATTGCCGTCGGTTTCAAATTCTAACCAGGCGCCGCGGTTGGGAATAATTTTAGCGCCGTAGTAACGACGACCGCGCGCCAATTCCGACGTAAAAAATACACCGGCCGATCGAATCAGCTGTGATACCACCACCCGCTCAATCCCGTTGATAACAAAAGTACCACGGGTGGTCATAATGGGAAAATCGCCCAAGTATACCTCTTGCTCTTTTATTTCTCCAGTTCGCTTGTTGACCAAACGAGTTTTAACGCGTAAAGCCGCTTCGTAAGTAATATTTTTAGCCCGAGCTGAAACTTCATCAAATTTCGGTTCGTCTAAATAATAATCCAAAAAATACAATTCTAAATCACGACCAATAAAATCTTTGATCGGGGATATTTCTTCAAATAATTCTTTTAATCCTTCGCTAAAAAACCACTGGTAGGAATCCTTTTGTACGGCAATCAAATCCGGCAGCGGCAAAGCGTCGCTCACTTGGGTGAATAATTTTCGTTGGCGAAAAGTGGTAGTTAAATTGCTAGACACAAAAAATGCCCCCTTCTCCTTAAAAACTTACGGCAAGATTTTTTAGGAGAAAAGAGTTGTTTAATAAATTAATGGCTGGGGGTTGCCACCATTAAAAAATGCCCACGAGGATAAGGCTTAGGTGATAAATCTAGGATAAATTTTGCCTGAGTAGTGAAAGCAAAAAATTATGCACAATCGTAGTTCGCAGTGTAACAACTATCTAATAACTTGTCAAGTTTAATTAAAAACAGCTAATGACAGGCTAAATTCCCAAAAGTTATCCACAACTATTATTAATGCAAAATTTTCCTAATTTCTTCCTCCACTACACGCCTATCGTCCCAAGGAATTTTTCCCTTAGATGTCATAAGCCATTGCTCGCAACCCTTGCCAGTAATAATTACCAGATCATTGGCCTGCGCCTGCTTGGCCGCCCGCGCAATCGCTTGGCGCCGGTCCTCAATAATAAATAAATTTTTGGCCATAACCTTGCCCGCCGATGCGGCCCCCTCGGCGACTGCTTTCATAATAGATAGCGGGTCCTCATCATAAGGATCTTCATTGGTAACAATTACTTCACCGGCAAATTGGCCAGCTAATTTTCCTAAGACGGGTCGCTTGGCCTGGTCGCGGCCGCCGCCGCATGATCCTAAAACGGCAATAATTTTTTTATTATTTTTTTGTGAGCTGATGGCGCGGTACACCGCCTCGAGCGATTCCGGCGTATGCGCATAGTCTACCACCGCCGAAAAATTTTGACCGGCCTTAATAAATTCTAAGCGCCCGGGTGTGCCTGTAAAACTACTTGCGACCTTAGCTATTAACTTTAAGTTAAAACCCCAACCGGTTAATACGCTAACAGCGGCCAAGGCATTATAAACATTAAATTCACCGCCCACGGATAAATTAAACTCAACACCATTAATTAAAAAGGCGGATTTAAAAGCATCAGCCGAGACTTTTTCCGCCAGCAAATTTACCTCAGCGGCGGAATTTTTTTGACCGTGCACACTAAAAGCAATTTTTTTATCCGCCGGCAGACGTAAAAATAAATCAGCTTCTTTATCATCCGCATTTATCACACTTAGTCGCGACACGGTTTTACCACCAATCACCTTGGGATTTCCCGCCATTATTTTTTTCCAAAGTTTAAGTTTAGCGTTCCGATAATTATCATAACTACCATGGGCTTCAATATGCTCTGGACTCAAATTGGTAAACACCGCCGCGTCATAGCTAATACCAATATGCCGCCACTGGGCTATGCCCTCGGACGAAGTTTCGATAACAGCAAACTTACAACCGACACCAATCATTTTTCTTAAATATGACTGTAATTTAAATCGCCCAGGCATGGTCATTTTTAAATCATTCAACCACTCGCGCTTACCAATTTTTATTAGGGCGGTAGAAATTAATCCGCATGGTTGCCCTAACTCATTTAGCAGATGGCTAATCATATGGGCGGTAGTAGTTTTTCCTTGAGTGCCAGTAACCCCGACCACTATCAAGCGTCGCGACGGGAATCCGTAAATGGCATTAGCTAGTAAAGCCAAAGAGTAATGATAGGCAGATAACGCCCCTTTAGGCAAAATGGATTTAATTGCTGATTTTATGCCTAAATCTGCCATAGTATTAACACTATAGCATAAGAATATAGGGTCAAGTTACCCCATATAACAGGCGGACACATCACCATATAGATAAATTAATATCATATTGAGACGGCCGTCTCAATATGATATAATGATTTAAAGATAATTAAAATTATAAATTTATGCCCAACAGAATTACCTCTAGATCAAAGTCTGGCCAATTACTCATGCAACTTCTCCAAAATACCGTGGAATTTATTGGTGATCTCAAACAAATACACCAAGATGCCTACCGAGAAATTAGTTTTAATAGCTTAATTCGAAGGCATAGTTATCTGAGCATTCATCGCCTTAGCCAAAAAGGATTAATTGCCACCAAATTCAAAAAACACGAAAAGTATATTGAGCTTACCAAAAAAGGAAAAGAAGTTGCCCACAAATTACTTACTGAAAAAATTAACTTGCCCCATGGTAAGTGGGATGGCAAGTGGCGTTTGTTATGCTTTGATATTCCAGAAAGTAATCGCCGCGAGCGAGCTTTTTTAAGAAATTTCCTGTTTCGAAACGGTTTTCGTAAATATCAACAAAGTGTTTGGATTACTCCCTATAATATATTGCCAACAATCTTGCGCGCTGTTGCGTTTGCTGAACTTAGACAATTTACGCGAACAGTTACAGCCGACTGTATTGATGACGAAAGAGAATTTAAAATATTGTTTAAACTTTCCTAACCTACGTTCTAGAAATAATTAAATATAATATATCACATTCAGACGGCCGTCTGAATGTGATATAGGACGAGTTTGGGTAAAATTTATTCTGTTACTACAGTGTTTACACTGTTACGGCAATATTTACTCTGTAACTGTGCTGGCCGATACTGTGGTATCGGTACTAGAGGTGTCGGGCGCCGCGGCCACTGGCGCAGTGGTGGTAGCGGTCGGCGCTGGCTCAACTACCACTTCTGTTGGTGTAGGTTCGGCTACCGGCTCGGTCGTGGACGCTGGTTCGGTGGTGGTTGAATCGGGCGCAGGATCAGCGGTACTGGTTGTGGGGTCAGTAGTTGAATCGGTTGCTGTCGCATCAGTATTAGTATCGGTGGTGGAGGTGGTAGATGTATCGGTAGTAGCATCGCCCGTCGCCGACGAGGTATCGCCGGCTACTTGGCCAGCATCAGGCGCTGGTTCGGGTGTTGGAGTTGGAGCGGGTTGGGATTGCNNAACCACCAATCAAAAGGTAAGTCGGTTGCTAGACTAGCAGCCAGCGACACGGTAAAACTGCCGTCGGCGACATTGGTAATAGCCAAGCTTTGCGCTAACGGCAATTTGGGTGTTAAGAATATTTTCATGCCGGCTTTAACGCTGTTAGCTAATACCACCGCCGCCGTATTGCCGGCATTTATTATCCCCGAACCAATGGTGGCTTGCGGTTCGTCTTGGTTATCAATCACCAGCGCGCGGGTTTTTAGAGTATCGGCAACTAGCAACCCGCTGCTATCAACTGACAATAATGTTTTACCGGATGAATTGATAAATTCTAATAACTTACCAGTGAAGCCCTCACCAACTTTACCCGACACCAGCGTGCCTTCTAACAAATCGTCACTGCCAATAGTTAAATTAGCCGTAAGCTGTAAGCTATAAGCTATAAGCTTGCCGTCGTAAGTTATACTAAATGGTTCACTCCAGATGAGATAATCAGCTGATGATGTGCCGGCGGTTGATAGAGCCAAAGCGGATCGGGTGGCGGTAACTGGATCGGCTGACGTCTGGGCAATAGATACAGCCGCGCCCACTGAAGTGGCAGGAATATTACCAGGGGTTACGGTACCGTCCGGATTCACGCTGGCCGTAACCGCAACAGAGGTAATATTTTTCAAATTACGGTTTTGATCTAAGAACTCCATGCCACCAACTATCAAACTGCCCCCAAACTCCGCTTCGGCAATAGTTTTTAAGCTACCAACCTGAATCTGGCCAGTTAAAGTAGCGTCGCCGGTTTCCAAGATATTAAACTTCATGGCACCATTTAACTTAGCTTCAAAGATATTTCTCAAAGCAGACACATTAGTATCTCCAGTTATATCTAAACTCAAAGGCGTGCCAGCGGC
>DOPF01000036.1 GCA_003512705.1 Patescibacteria group bacterium | reverse complement strand
CCGGTTGACTTTTAAGAAAGCTGGACGTAAGCTAATAACGGCCCCGAAGCGTCCGTGATCGATAATTAGGATTTGGATGCCCCAGGGCGCCAGATCGCAGGTCGCCTGTTATGAACCGACTTCGGTTGGTTAAAATGTACTCTTGATCTGTCTGATTCTGGTGGGTCCCAAGGCTTCGGCTGCGGGACCCCATTTTTTTAATCCGGAAGATAGAACTTACCAGCTAAGTAATTTCGAACCATTTTTTTACTGGGCGGGAACATATTAAGCGGTAAATTATTTATATCCCACCACCGCCACTCCACTATTTCATCTGGCTCCATAGTTTTTACTTCACCAGTAAATTTTTTACATAACAAACCGATGGTTATAAAATGCGCATCAGAGCCAACATCGTTAGAAACTGAGTAAACGTGAAAGCTGTCGGTAACCAACCCCGTCTCTTCTAAAAGTTCGCGAGCCGCAGCTTTCTCAAAATTCTCGCCAAACCGAATCTTACCGCCGGGGCAAGTCCAAGTACCTTCGCCATGCAAGGCGCTGTCGGCCTTCACTGGATCAGGATTACGCAAACCCAAAAGTACTTTATTGTCTTTTAGCACCAGTATCCCAACCCCGGCGCCAGAAATACCTTGTTTAGACATAATTACCCTCACAGTACCCACTCCCATACTCTAGAGTATGGGAGTTCAAGTTAATTTTTATTCCTTTTGTATAAAGCGGTCCGATAACCCCCACGACCAAAATTAAGCCAGCGCTCTACTTTAGCGATGGTGGAGGCGCCGCATTTTAACTTTTTTTGTATATCGCTATAAGTAACTCCGTCAACTAAAAATTGGGCTATTAATAACCTTCTAGTTAACATTGCCCGCTCCTGACGATTTAATAAATCCTTGAGAAAGTCGTGAATCGCTTTACTTTTTCCCAATTTACTAAATGTTTGAGACAAAATCCCTAATAACTTGTCTTGAGTAACATACGCAATCCTTTTTTCATTATATCGTGCCATATTTTATCGACGACCACTCTTATACTCTAGAGTATGAGAGTGTTAATGTCAAAGGCAATTAACGGTGACGGGTCAGCCGAAATCATCTTATTTTCTAGCAGCGCGTTTAATAACCTTAACAACCCCCTTATTTGCATCCACCTCAACCATATCGCCATCTTTCAAAACTTTAGTGGCAACCCTTGTTCCAATGATGCATGGTTTTTTCATTTCACGAGCGACGATTGCGGCATGACAAGTAATACCACCTTCATCCGTAACAAAAGACGATGCACGTCTCATGGCTGGTATAAAATCTGGTACGGTCATTGAGCTAACTAAAACCTCCCCCTTTGTTAGTGACGAAATCTGCGCTCTTTTTTGAATAATCCTCACCCTTCCTGTAACCAAACCTTTATAAGCAATCTGCCCAGTAAACGAACTTTTGAATTTCGGGTTAATTTTTTGTAGGGCGAAATTATAACGTTTTTTTAAATGATTGAACCCGTCCATACTGACTGTTTTGTTATCCATCATAATTAATTCGCGAGAGGATATACGGCGTAATTTCTCACTATTGATTTTATTCCGATTCAGGTCGGCTATACTAACAAAATTAACCAGACCTTCTAATCTTGGAAATATATATTTTAGACTTTTAACTATAATATGAGTTGATTTATCGGCGACTTCGCCAATTTCCCCCCTCAATCTTAACATACGTTTTCGGTCAGCAGCCGAAAATCTCATATCCAATGGGATATACATGGAAGCAAAAATTGCCGGCCAAAAGGCTGAAAGTAGTAGGGTAAATTTTTTAAGCTCCAACCGAGTCAATTTATCCCTCGACCAATAATGATTGAGTTGGGTATAATCATTTTACCACTCGGCGAATATCTCGCTTAAATACATTCGATTATTCTTTATCCTTAAAAAAAATAAATTTTGTAACTCTTTAATTAAACCCGGGTTCCGATAATCCGATATCAGGGCATTTTTAATAACAAAAATGTTGCGCGGGTAAGTTTTGGGTCGATGCCCTAAAAACACATTGTAACTCTTGCCCCAAATTTCACAAAGTAAAAACGGAAACTCCCGAGTAAAAATTAATTGCATAACAACCTTCTTGGCCATAAGGGTATGTAATCTAACGTTGGTCACTAGGGTGCGGTACGCGCAGACCCCATTTAATAAAATATTTTATCCACGATGCCAGATGTATCCAAGTAATTCTGTTAAAAAGTCCCAAAAATAAAGCATCAGCCGACGCCCGCTGGTGATAATGAACTATAGTAACATCAGCCACGTAATACACCTGGTAGTCAGACTGCCAGAAACGACGGCACAAATCGGTATCTTCTACGTACATAAAGTAACGCTCGTCTAATAGACCGACTTTTTGTAGAGCTTCACGCCGAACAATTAAGCAGGCCCCGAGTAGCCAGTCCACCGTGCGGTTTTGCTTGTGATCCCAGTCTTCCATTAAATACTTAGTCAGTTGCTTACGCGCTTGCGGCCAATACCCCAGCGGGGTGCGTCGAAAAATCGGCAACCAAAAATGCGGAAAGGTGAAGGCCGACATTTGAATGGCGCCATCAGGATTTGTCAGCCTCGGCCCGGCTATACCAACTTTAGGATGCTCATCCATAAAAGCAATTAATTTTTCCAAAGCACCAGGCAACACAGCCACGTCGGGATTTAAAATTAATGCGTATTCACCAGTGGCTTGTTTAAGACCGGCGTTATTGCCCTTGGCAAAGCCATAATTTTCATCTAAAGCAATTGTTTTTACTTGGGGGAATTTTTCCGCCATTACTTTAAGACAATCGTCGCCCGAGGCGTTGTCCACCACAATAACCTCAATGTTTAAGCGGGGGCTGGATTTAAAAACTCCCTGAACACACTGGCGAACCAAGCCGGCATTTTTGTAATTTAAAATAATGACTGATAATCTAGGCTTAATCATACAAACCAGCGCCTAAGTTCCCGGCAACTGACAACTTTAGTTTTATGGATAGTGCGTCTTTTGGCAAATGTTGCCGGCAACATCTTAATAAATTGTGCTATTGCCTTAAACAACACGCCAGTTTCAAAAAACAGTCGGTAAATGAATTTTTTAAGTTCGTACCAAAAAATATGGTGGCTATGCCTAAATAAATTACCCCAACAATCATTTTTTAATAACACCAACCAATGATTGCGGCATGAATATACTTTAAGTTGTGGTGGCCAATTGGCCCGCGATTTAGTTACTAAGGCCAAACGCTCTGGCTTGGCTAGGGTCCGGTCATGATACGCTGCCGTGGTGGGCACGTAATATGATTTATAACCTTTCAGACGCAAGCGCCAAGCTAAATCCACATCCTCTTTATACATCACCAAATCCTCATCCAAAACTTTTCCTTGCCAGGCCACGTCGATTAAAGCTTCGCGGCGGTAAAGTGGTACCGTGCCCACCACGCCAAAAATTTCACTGGCCTCATTAGCTTGGCCCTGATCAAACTCCCCTTCTCGGGCATTATAGCTGTGGCGACTGCGGGTAATGACGAGGCCACCTGAATCAAATACCGGCGTTTTGTGTATATTTTTATGAAGATCCAAGCGATAAGTTACAGGATTAAATTGCCATTTTAATATCTTTCCCTGACAAGCGCCCGCCTCGGGGTGCGTGTCCATAAATTTTTCTAACTCACTAATGTAGGTCGGGTCTAGTAATACATCTTGATTTAACATCAACAGGTACTGGCTATCGGTCCACTGAATGGCCTGATTGTGGGCGCGGGCAAACAGAAGATTTTTTTTATTTTTTACCAGGCGGCTGCGTTTATTTAATTCTGGTGCCGTCAGTAAAAAATCTTGAATAACTTTTAAGGAATTATCGACCGAGCCGTTATCTATTATCAGTACAAAAAAATCTTTGGCGGTTTGCTCGGCTAAACGAGCCAAAGTGTAGGGTAAGTACTTAGACCCATTGTAAACCACTAAACCGACGGCGGTTTTAAATTGGCTGCTCAAAAATTTGTTCATGGTGAGTAAATAAAAGCAGAACACTTAAGGCGCCAATACCGAGTGGATGATTTAAATAAGGTGTTGTCATGTTCGTAGCGGCTATTGCTACTACACTTACTAAAATGGCGGCCGCTAAGGGCTGGCGTTTAATTTTTTTAAAAGCTAAATATGCCAGCCCTAACCACCACCATAAATATAAAACCAAACCAATCAGCCCGATTTTTAACCAAGTATCTAAATACCCCCATTCAAAAGCATAGGTGGTGCGAATGCCGCTAGCGCCGGCCGTACCCCGAACCACTCGCGGATCAGAAGTTTTATAGGTCACGGTGGAACCAAAACCCGAACCTAACAGCCAAGCTTTGGACACACTTTGCCACAATGGCCCTAACAACTGCAACCGAGACGCCCCGGCGGCCTCACCCGTTCCCACACTAGCGCGCTCCAGTAAAAAGCCGGTGGCGTCGCCAAGCGGCTTGGGTAACGGAAAATGGCTAACTGCTAAAACCAACCCGCTCGACGCTACCAGCAAAACCAACAGCACACATACATTTACTAATTTTTGCCTAGCAGTTTGTTTATACCAAAACCCGATGACGAACGCAAAAACTATTCCTGCCACCAAACCCAGCCAAAAACTTCGGGACAAACTTATTAGCAGACCAGCCATAACCACTAAGGCAACGCCTATATGAGCGGCCTTAAACCTATACGCTAAAGGCTTGGTGTCGGTATATAATAATAACCCGGCCGCCCAGAAAGCGGCAGCTATCAGTAGGTAAATTTGGCTTTGCGAAAAAATTCTAAAAATATTTCCACCGGCGTATGTTATCTCCCCCCAACCAGTATCGCGAATCCAATGGTAAATTGGGTCTAAAGCCTCCGGCGTAAAGTGGCTATACAAATAGAACAATATAATAGTTTTGAATGATAAATAAAGCACCACTGGCAGCCACACACTTAAAAGTTTTGGCATCCACTCGTGCCGATACCGATATAATGGCAAAAAGGCAAAGATATACAAATAACCATTCAAATCCAAAAACCAATCAGCAAAATCATTATTAACCCAACCCCAAACAGCTCCCCAAACTATAGCCAACCCGGCCAATAACCACCACCGCACCACTTTATCTTTTAACCAGGCAAAATCCCGCGCCGCCACTTCACGCGCCAAGAACGCCGCCATAATAACTAAAAAAATTGCCAAACGCAAAGAGACGGCGGTGCCGCCTACTGTGATGCTAAACCAATAACCTTGCGATGCCACCACTAGTTCGGTAATTAACAACACAACCGCCCAAGCCAAATTTTTCCAGGCAACCACGGCGAATAAAACCACTATAATAACAGCTACCCAATTAGCTAGGAAGCCCCCAAAAATGACAAACGACACTAAATCAAGCGCCAATAACCCTAACCACCACAACCACTGCTTATTGATGTTTTTGTTTGGAAACATGAATTAATTTACCTACTAAGTCTAAGATATACGCTTGACCCAAACTAATCTGGGCCGCACACCATATCATAAAGGTTTCATAAGCCCGACCATGGAGTTTAAAATAACGCAGCAGACTGGCATTAAATGAGCGTTGGCGCTCGGCGTGACTTAATTGAGAAAAACTTGCCCCACCCTGGTGTTGCGCCTGCGCTTTGGGATTGTACCATATTTCCCAGCCGGCATTTTTGGCTCGTCGACAATAATCGACCTCCTCAAACCACAGCCAAAAATCCTCATTAAATTTACCAATTATATCAATTAACGAACGCCTAATAAAAAAACACGCGCCACTAACTTGGTCCACTGCTTGCGGTTTATGGTAATCAAAATTTTTCATCAGGTACTTATTAAGTAGCCCTGGTATGAGGTAGCCCAACTTAAGCAATACTACCAATTGCGACCACAAGCTGGGGAATTTTCTAATTGATGGCTGCACTGTACCATCGCCACTCAAAATTTGTCCCCCCATTATACCAGCCCGAGGATGCTCGGCAAAAAACTTGTCCGCCGCTATTAAGGCATTTGGTTTTAAAGTGGCATCGGGATTTAGCAGTAGTAAGATATCTCCCCAGGCTTTACTTATGCCTATATTCACCGCCTTACCAAAACCTAAATTAACTGAATGTTTTATTAGGCTGACTTGAGGAAATTTATTAGCCACCATTTGGCTACTGCCGTCGCTTGAATTATTATCAATAACAATAATATCAAGCGGCGGCTGGGCCGTAACTGATTGCAAACAATGAAACAACTGCTCCCGGACGTTCCACGACACCACTATAACCGATACTTTACTCATTAGCGTTAGTTAATTTTGCAAATACTTTATCCAGCATAAACTGCGCTCGTTTGGCCCAGGTATGCTGGGCGGCGGTGTGGCGGCGGCGTTCTTGATCTCGCTCGGTATTACTTTCCAGAGCATCAAGTAAGGCTTGATTAAACTTAACTGGCGTATCAGCTAATTTTATAACCGTCTTAAAAGCGCCGGTGCCGGCTGTCGGAGTTGAAACTACGGGTTTACCACAAGCTAAGTATTCCAAAACTTTCAGTAAACTGGTGTGCTTGCCAAATTCATTTACTAAATGCGGCACTATGGCAACATCAAATTTACTAATATAAGCCGGCACTTCCCAATAATGCTTACGACCCAACCAATAGACGTTGTTTAGCTGCCCTAATTTTTCCTTCACCCTTTTTTTAAAATTTGGCCACACCGGCCCGACAAAAGCAAATGATTTTTTGGGATTAGTTTCGGCTAAATAAGCAATTAAATCTAAATCGATACGATCTTGTTGAATAATGCCGACATAACCAATAACTGGTTTTGGTAAGGTGGCAATATCGCGACCAACTAATTTTGGTAAATCCTTAAAATGGTGCCAGCGAATACCGTTGGGCAAATAATAGCAGTCGGGGCGGTGCTCAAAAAAATCAACCATATCTTGCGAGGTCGTAAATATCAAATCCGCCGTCTGCCCAATGGCGGCGTAATTCTTTTTTAAGCGTGGCAATATTTTTTGGTAGGCAGAATGGTTTAGCCAATTATCCACCGCATCAAACACCTTCAGGCGTGATGGCACCACCTCTAAGCACTTGCCAAAAATGGGCAAATAGGACCAAACCACAATATTTTTAAGATTTAACTTTTGCAGAGCTTGGGCTAAATCTTTCATAGCTAGACTTTCAGAAAACCAAGACAACACGGTGGAATAAACAAACAGCTTATATGACACTTCGTTATCAAAACCCCCGACTTTGTAAACCGTCTTGTTAATTTCACTATTAGCTACTGCGGTTAGCCGACTAAACAGCCGGCCCGACATTTTTTTCCCCCGCGGCCAATGTAATACGTCCTGCAGCCAAACCTTAAGAGCCCGTTTAAAAGTAAACGGCAGATAATCAACCGCCACAATTTTTCTTATGCGGGGATCGCGCAAAAACTCATGAAGAATATGGCTATTACGATTAACATAACCCTGCTGCCATTCACTGTAGGCGGACATATTAAACATTATTACATCTATTTTTTCCTCTTTGATGTTTTCTTCCATATTTTTATTATAACGCATCTATTACCGCTTGTAGTTTGGCAGCTTCGGTCGCCAAAGAAACATTTACACTTAACTGCCGCGCCTGGTCACCAAGTTGTCTGGCCAGCTCGTTGTTGGTTAAAAGTTTAAGCAAAGCCACAGAAATTTCATCGGGCGTGCCAGCATATAAGGCTTGGTCGCCAACGGCTTCCGGTACTCCACCAACTTTACTCGCAATAATAGGCTTGCCAAATTGAGCCGCCTCGCGATAAACTATGCCATAACCTTCCACATCCACCGGATCGGGTTTGGGGGTTAAAACAAATGCATCGCATAATTCATACCAAGCGCTCAACTCTTCACTTGTTACTGCCCCGACTAAAGTTGCCGGAACTTGCTCAGATTTTATGAGTGATTCAAGCTCCTGTCTTTGCGGCCCCGCGCCAATCACAATGTAGTGTAAGCCTGAAACCCGATCCTTTATTAAAGACACTGCCCGAATTACGTCATCTATCCCCTTGCGGCTCACCAAGCGCGAAACAGTCAAAACCACTTTTTTACCCTGCAGAGCATACTTATCTTTTAAGCTTTCCATTATCTGCTTATCGGCCTCAGGGAATTTGGCCGCTACCGGATAAATAATCATCGTTTTAAGATGGGGTAAATTTAATTTTTGAACCAAACTGAGGGTATAAACACTATTAACAATAACAGTCTCGGCCCCACTTAATATTTTTTGAGCCAGCCATCGGCGGCGTTTTTTCTTCGGCGACACCTGCGTTAACTGCAAATCCAAACTGTGTAAATTGACGATGTAAGGTAAATTAATAAATTTATTCAAAATCCAACAAGCAGTTCCCACAGGTAAAATATCTCCCACCCATACAGCTTTGGCACCTGATTTTTTTAAATACTTTGGTATAAACCATAATAATGGTAACCACCGCGGCCAAAAAAAATTTAAAAAATAATTAACTCTAAAAACTCCTATGTCTTCCTCTCCCGGCACCGAAGTTAACACAGCCACTTGCCCAACTAAGGCGTTGACAAGCCCACCATAGTAATTAGCCACACCCCCGCGGCGAGGCCAGTAATCTTCAGTAACTAATAACACTTTGGCCATAAGCTAGCCTCGAGAAAAAATTAGACGTTTAAAATTCTTAATCTCTGCCATACTGAATGATTTTAAGACCAGGCTGAATATTCCATAGCTAACCATACCTATAAAAATAACTAACAAGAGATTTAGTTGAGGTTGTAATACTTTTATAATTATCCCCATACAAATTGCTGATAATCCTACCCTAAAAACATTAAAAATAATCTGTTTGTAACTTACTTGGATTAGCTGATGAATCACACTCCACCCCAAAATAAAATATATCACCGCGCTGACGAGGGAGGCTACCGCTGCCCCGACGGCTTGATATTGTGGTATCAACATAATATTAAGAGCCACGCTTATAACCACGGTAATTAATAAATTTAAAGTATTACGCTTTTGCCTACCGCCAGCCGATAACAAAGAACCCACCGGGAATGTTAAAAAAATAAACACCAGACTGAATATTAAAATTTGTAGAGGCAAAATTGCCGCTTGATACTGTGGGTAAATAAAACGAATCACCGCCGGCCCTAATACAAAAAAACCCGCCGCCAACGGAAAAGAAATCACATTTAAATAATGTACCGATTTGGTAAAAGTTGAAACCAACAAACTTTTGTCCCCGGCAAAATACGAACTGAAACCCGGTAAAAGCGAGGCCGCAAATGCCGAGGCAATAAACTGCCAAGCAAAGGTTATTTTATATGCGACACTATAATATCCGACCGCGGCATCACCAGCTAACCACGATAGTAATACCGTATCAGAGTATCCATATAAACGTGTTAATAGTAACGCCACACCAAATGGCCAAGCTAAGATAAGAAGTTTTTTAATAACCAGGCTATCAAATTTTGGCCATAACTTTATCCCAAAACTTGCTAATCTATTCCACGAGTAAGTAACATTTACTAAACCGGCCAATACTAAGGCCAAAATAATAAAGCGCAAATCTCGTGTAAATTGAGTAATAATAAAACCGGCAATGGCTACAATAAATTGAAACAATACCGTGCCCAAACTTTCCCACCATAAATTCTGATAGGCCCTAATGAGTGAGTACGCCGACAACATAAATGAATCTAAAACCATGATTATAAACGAAATATAAACAAGCTCTCGAGTTAAACCAGAGTATCCCATTAAATTGATAGCTACCCAGGCTATTATAATTGTTCCCGCTATGGCAATTAATTTAAAACCGATAGTATTCTGCCAGTATTCTTGGGCCCGGCTTTTGTCTTTAGCTACCTCGGTTGTTAAAACATAACCTAAACCAACGTCAATCAATACTGAAAAAATCAATGTAAAGGACAAGGCAAAAACATATTGACCTATTTCCGCCGGTACAAATATTCGCGCTAAATAAGTAAAATACAAAAACGAGATTACCTTTTGGGCAACCAACGCTANNAAAAAAGGGGTCGCCGCATTTATGCGACAACCCCACTTATACTATTGCAGCATGACCAGGCCCGAGCCGCGCCATATTTTTAAGAAAACCACCTGGTACCACTTCTGACTATCCATTTCGTCGAGAAGGAGATACTCGTTGATTATCCTCTCCTCACGAGTCACAGGACGTAAACGATAGTTTATTTTCATAATTGGTCCTATTTTATTTTTTGTTATAGTCACCGTACCAGCCTGGCCGAGCAAGGTCAACATAACCCCCGCTAGTGGGCGGAGGTATAAAAGATAAATTACCACTTACTGAATTGTATGCTGGGGTGAGCCGACTTAAAAATTACAATTTATCAGAATTTATACCTAAGGCTTGGCAGACCTCTTTTTCCGAAAAACCCATTTGCTTTATCAAAAAAAACAACAATAGCCTTTGCTGTCTCCCGCTTAACTTTGGCGTGCCTAGGAATTTGTGTTTTAAGTCCAGTGCTCACCTGCTCTACGTTAGTGTGTTTACTCCCCTCATAAAGACGTAGTCCTAATCTTTTTGCAGCCCCAATAAGTATTCTACGTTTAACTTCCGACTGCGGCCACATATCCCACAAGCTACACTTTTTCGAATACCAACGCTGATTTCGGAATGCGTTCACCACGACGGACCATATCTTCTAGTACTTCCTTCGATGGTAAATAACTTGATAGGTGGGGAATATATTGTGCCGGAATTTCAAAATAATCAAACACAGCCGAATTAATCATTTGATTCAATTCTATAAAATTACTGCCCTCTGTAACACACCCAGGGAGATCAGTAACACTCGCAACATAACCGCCATCTTTAGAAAGAGTTAGTGATACGTGAAGCGAATCCGGCAACTTACCACGAAAGGCCCACAAAACTTCTGGAATTATTTCTTTCTTACCAAAAACTTTTGCTAATGAGAACATAAATATTAGTTAGACTTATTACTTTACTTCACTAGCAACAAACTGTCAACCCCATCTTAAAAATACCCTATAATCAGTATAACAGATATTACTTAAAATTGTTGCCCACAGATAAAATTTTGGCTAATGTATCGTCAATTAGCCTGTTCAAAAAAGTAAATCCTTGTGAAGTCAAAAACAGCTTCGATATAAAGTCGAAGCTGTAGTGAATGTAATATTAACGTTTACTAAACTGCGGCGCGCGCCGAGCTTTTTTGAGTCCTGGTTTCTTTCTCTCTTTCACTCGAGAATCGCGCGTTAACAATCCCTGCGGCTTAAGTGCGGCGCGGTGAGCTGGATCAACTAATAACAGAGCTCGGGAAATACCATGACGAATCGCCTCGGCTTGGCCGGTCTTACCGCCGCCTAAAACTTTTACCTGAACATTAAATTTATCCTCCAGACCCAATAGTTTAAGTGGCTGTAATACAACCATCTGATTATCAAAATGAGTAAAATATTGAACCAGTGGACGGGTATTGATAATAAACTCCCCCTTACCACCAGGGAACAACCTTACTCTAGCCACTGCCTCTTTGCGTCTGCCGACTGTAGCAATGTAACTGTGTTTGGTTGCTGGAACACTAGCCCTGGCAACTTGTTGCTTAACTTTATGAACCGCTTCAGCCACGGCCTGCACATTAGTCTTAGTAGACTTTTTAGCAGGCGCTTTATGCTTTTTAACTGTTTTCGTAACCATAATTATTCCTTACCTAATTCAACGCTTAAATTTTTCATTAATACTTTGGCTAAACGGTTTTTTGGCAACATCAGCCTAACCATATTAGTAAAAAGACGTTCGGGACTTTTCTTAAACTCCTGATCTAAGGTTGTAATTTTCATACCACCGGGATAGCCGCTGTATTTAAAATATTTCTTGCCCTGCAATTTGGAACCGCTGAACCGGACTTTAGATAAATTTAAAACTTCCACCATACTTCCGGGGTTTTTATTGGGCGCAAACGAAACCAAATTTTTACCCCGTAATAGCGTAGCCACCTGACTAGCTAGGCGGCCTAAAGTTTGTCCACTAGCATCAACGGTTATTTTTTTTGCCTTACTTGCCATAGATTAAATCAATTCTATTAGAGACACGGGCGCGCCGTCGCCCTGGCGGCGGCCTAATTTAACAATCCGCGTATAACCGCCGGCCCGATTTTGGTATCGGGGACCCAAAACTTCTAAAACTTTTTTAACAGCGTTTTCAGTAGGTAGCCGGGCCAATAAATAGCGACGTACTGCCACGGAATTAGTTTTACCTTTGGTTATTAATGGCTCAACAAAACCCCTGATTTCTTTAGCCTTGGCGTCAGTGGTTTTTACTTTTTCATATAAAACTAAACTAGCGGCCAAATTTTTAAGTAAGGCCCGCCGCGGATCGCGGGTTCGGCCGAATTTTCTACCTGTCTTTCTATGTCTCATCCCAGTATATCAACTTCGCTGGGCCTTACCCGCAACGGGTAAACCACACGAAGATTTAATTATTAGATTAGATGTAATATTCATAAAAATTTCTTAAATAAGGCCTTAAACAAGTTGCAGCGAAGTTGTATTACTGGGTTAGTAATTAGTTATTAGTTTACGGTTTGTCCCTGCGGGACACCACCGGCCATTCGGCCTCGCCGTTCAAGGCCCCGAGGCCCCCGAGGCCCGAGCGGGAGCTCATGGCCGAGGAGCAGGGTGGCACAGCTCAATTTAATCCCTAGTCTGTTCCCGACAATGAATTACTATCTGTCAACTGTGAACTGTTTACTGTGAATTTAGGCGGCTTCTTTCTTAGGCCGTCCACGCTTTTTAGCCGCCGGTTTATCATCAACGCTAGTTTCTGCCTCGGCCTCAGTTTCTGCCTCGGTCGCTGGGGCTTGCCCCTGGGCAATGAAATTAAAATGATCAACTAATATTTGGCTAGCTTGTTTAACCGCTTCCAAAGGACTAATAGAGCCATCGGTAGACACATCCATAGTTACCTTGTCAAAGTTAGTTACCTGGCCAACACGAGTATCCTCCACCGAAAAACCCACGTGAACGACTGGGCTAAAAATGGCATCCATGGCAATTTGCCCTAGTTCCATTTTTTCCTTTTCGCGCGCCTCCACCGGTAAATAACCGCGCCCATTAGCCACAGTTAGCTCCATATCTAATTCGGCTTTTTTATCGGTTAAAGTTGCAATGTGTAAGTCATGATTAATAATTTCTACGTCACTGGTGGCCTTAATATTTTTAGCCGTCACCTGACCTTCACCCGAAGCTTTTAAAGAAATCTTAACCGGAACGTCGCTAAAAATTTTTAAACGCAACCTTTTAAGGTTCAAAATAATATCAATTACATCTTCTTTTACGCCGGGTAAAGAAGAAAATTCATGATTCACTGAATTAATTTTAACTGACGTCACGGCCGCACCCGGTAAAGCCGACAATAACACCCGTCGTAAAGAATTGGCCAAGGTCGTACCATAGCCGGGCCAGCAAGGTTCAATCACCACTAGGTCATGATTTAAACCTTTATTGATTACCTTAATATGTTGTGGTAGGGGTAGTGATTCCATAAGGCAAGAAATTATTATTTAGAATAAAATTCAACGATTAAACTCATATCAATATTTTGTGGCATCTGTTCTCGCGCCGGTTGTGACAACATTTGCCCTTTTAATTCTTTCCCGTCCGCCGCCAGCCATTCTGGCACTATCTGCTTGCCCCAATTTTTCTTAAGCTCGGTAAAGTAAGCGGATTTTAGACTTGCCTCGTCAATCCCGATAGTTTGCCCAGCCTTCACTTGATATGATGGTATATCCACTTTTTTGTCATTAACTTTTACGTGGCCATGGCCGACTAGTTGTCTGGCCGCTGCTCGTGTTTTGGCTAAGCCCAATCGGAAAACTACATTATCAAGCCTAGTTTCCAATAGTTGCATCATTAACAAGTCGGTCGCCTCGCGCCGCTTAATGGCTGTGTCATAGTAGCGATGAAACTGCCGCTCTAAAATACCATAAGTATATCGAGCCTTTTGTTTTTCTTGCAGCTGTCGGCCGAAAGCCGTCAGCTTACCCCGACCCTTAACCCCATGAACTCCGGCGGGGTAATTGCGGCGCATCATCGGACACTTGTCGCTAGTGCAAACTTTTTCGCCCAAGCGCCGACACAGCCGATGTTTTGGTCCTAAGTATCTTGCCATAATTATACTCTCCGTGGTTTACGCGGACGGCAACCATTATGAGGTGTTGGGGTAATGTCCTTAATTGATAAAACATTAACGCCATTAGCGTACAATGCCCGCACCGCCGCCTCACGACTAACTCCCACCCCCTTGATCCGGACGTCTACTTCGCGTAAACCATAAGCTTTGGCTTTCTCCACCGCATTTCTAACCACAATACCAGCAGCATATGGTGTAGCCTTTTTAGGACCCTTAAATCCAGCCTGCCCAGCTGAAGCTGAAGCGATAATATTACCATTAGGGTCACTCAAACTAACAATAGTGTTATTGTAGCTCGCCTGAATATGCGCCACACCACGAATCACTTGCCGCTTGCGCCGAGAACGACGAACAGTTTTGACCGCCGCTTCGTCAGTGGTTTTTTCGGTTGTAGTTGTCTTAACTTCTTCCATAAATTATGTTTTTTGAGCTGCCGGCTTACGACCCGAACCCATTGTCCGTCTAACGTTACCGCGAACCGTTCGGGTATTGGTTTTGGTCTTTTGCCCCCGCGCTGGTAAACCTTTAGTGTGGCGGGAACCGCGATATGAACCAATTTCTTTTAGCCGTTTAATGTTTAGTAAAACTTCACGTTTTAAATCACCCTCCACCCGGTGCCCGGTTTCAATAATTTCTCTTAACTTGTTTACCTGCTGCTCGGACAAATCTTGGGCGCGAATGTTTCCGTCGACATTAGCCTGCGCTAATATCAATTTTGACTTTGACAAGCCAATGCCATAAATATAAGTCAAGGCTATTTCCACCCGCTTGTTATTTGGTAGATTAATACCGGCAATACGTGCCATGTAATTAGCTATTAGCAACTAGCCAGTGGCCATTAGCCCTGACGTTGCTTGTGTTTAGGATTAGAACAAATAATAAATAAGCGTTTACCGCGCCGGATACGCTTACACTTTTGACACATGGGTTTAACTGATGCTCGTACTTTCATACCCAGTATATCAACTTTGCTCGCAAATAAATAAGCGAGGTTAGAAGTGAATGATTAAATTGTATTGATTGATACTCTAAATGCATTTAGATTAGTAAATTATTTGCGTGAGCGAGCTTAAGCAAAGTTGTATTACTGGGTTAATACCTATATACTATTCTCCCCTTAGTTAAATCATACGGGGTCATTTCCACTTTAACTTTATCGCCGGGCATTAGGCGAATACGATACATCCGCATTTTCCCCGACAGGTGACACAACACCGCGTGGCCATTATCCAAGGTTACTTTAAACGACGCCGCCGGCAATAACTCATCTACCGTACCATCCACCTCCAAAAAACCTTTAGCGTTAGTTTTTATTGTCTCAGTCACTAAAACAAAATTAAGGTCAAAAATAAAATTTATGTCGCCTATCAAACTACGTCGGCTGACATAAATCTTACGATTCTAAACTGTAAGTAGATTGAAAAATCAATGCTTCTTACTGTCCCCCTTTAAATTAAGGGTTAAAAGTTAAGTTATTAACTGTCCTAAAGTATATAATTTTTAGGCTATATGTCAAGCTGTATAACTACCCGCGGATGTAAATTAAGCATTTTTATGCTAAAGTTAGCTAAAAAATTCCATTTGCTGCCAATTTTTGCACTCGCTACTCCTGATTGATTTTGCAGCCAGATTTGTCCGTCTTCTGTGGAAAAACCCGACAAATTTTTTTGCCATGTCTCCAACGGGAAATTAGTAATTACTTCTTGGTTAATTGTAAAAAACGCTTGATATACTTGGCCCTCGCCACCCGTCTGCCAATCAGACGACTGACTGACAGACACAGGCCGGTAAGTGATTTTGTTGCTAGCGCGACTGGCCTGAGCCAGAGCGTCTACTAACTTATCCCAATCGGTATTTTTATAAACAATTGTTTTATTATCTGAAAAAATTACACTAAACCCCTGGCTGGCTAATTTAGACACATTTTCACCTATATTTAGAAATCGGCCCGGTATAACATTAAGGCTATAAACAGGCTGGCTGGCTGTTAAGTCAATTTTAATGGTGGTTGGGGTAGACAAAGTTTCAACTTCCGGTGTAATAATGTAGGTTATTTTATTGCCAACTAAAATAATAACGCCTGCTATTGCTAAAATTGCTAATAAAATAAATAATCTTAGCCAAAATTTCCCCCGCCGGCTGACAAATATGTGATGGTGCCTAATTTTTGACATTTAAGTTATACACAAAAAGGGTATTGACAATCTAATTTAAAAGGGTAGTATTACAAAATAAAATTAGTTTTCGTTCTTTTTAAATCACAAATCAAATCACACATCAGACAAGGTGCCTTATGAATCAAGCGTCGATTCCAGTTCTTTTAACGGGCATCATGATGCTCGCGTTTGTAGCAGCGTTCTGCTACAGATTCCGCAAGGAGTTACAGCAGGCAGTTGATCATGTCCGCGAGGACTTCTTGAAATATTTTTTAATGTAGCGGCGTAGCCGCATTTTGTTCTTGCCCTGAGCAGAAGTTTGCTCCGGGCGTTTTTATTTTTCTGATTTTGCCTTGATTCTACGAATACCTGCCGCTACCGCTTCTTCTTTTATTATTTTAAAATTGCCAATTTCCTCAGTTCTATTTACATGCGGACCGCCGCAAAACTCACGGCTAAATACGGAACCGTCTTTATTTAAAATTGTGTAAACCGAAACCGTGTCGCCATACTTGGCTCCAAACTCGGCCAATGCTCCCAATTTTTCCGCCTCAACTTTAGGCATTTCTTCTTTTTTAACTTCAAGATCCGATTCAATTGCCTTGTTCACAATCTCTTCAACTTTTTTTAATTGTTCCGCTGTAACTTTTTCTGGATGAGCAAAGTCAATTCGTAATCGCTCACTAGAAACATTAGACCCGCGTTGTAACACATGATTACCTAAAACCTGTCGTAATGCCGCTAATAACAAATGATGAGCAGTGTGATGTTTAATTGTTTGGGGCTCATGATCAACCAATCCCCCTTTAAATGTTCCCACGGATGACGTACGCGATAATTTCTGGTGCCCTTCCAACATTCTTTGAAAGGCAACCTCATCAACATCCAAACCCCTCTCTTTCGCCTTTTCCTTAATTAGATCAAAAGGGAATCCATCTGACTGATACAAATCAAACACCGCGTAAGTCGATAGGCATCTATCAGTTAATTTTCCATTCATGTATGTCTCTGTAATCTCGTTAAACTTGCGCAAACCGCGCGCTAGCGTCTTCTTAAACTTTGAATATTCATCATGAAATTCTGAATTTATGATTCCCTCGTTTAGTTCACTATAGTAAATACTATATACTTCAACAACTTTATGAATTAAAATGGAAAAATTAATCTCGCCATACGATATAATGCGTCGCATTAACCGCCGCAAAACATACCCCGCCTCCTTGTTAGATGGCCTCAAGCCGTCAGAAACCAAAAAGGAAATTGCCCTAATGTGATCAGCAATAATCCTCTTTTTGCGCTCATCAAGATCATTTGGTAATAAAGACATAATCGGCGTAAATAAATCCGTCTCAAAAACATTTTTTAATCCCTGTAATTTTACTATTAGCCGCTCAAACCCCCAACCAACATCGACACCTTTTTGGTCTAATTTTTCTAGACTTCCGTCTACCTTGCTATAGTATTCCACAAAAACAAGTGTAGCTACTTCTACATCATCCACATAAACCTCATTGCAGGCGCCGCAAGGACCCTCACTACCCACCGGACCCCAAAAATTATCTGCACGCACACCCTTACCAATCTTATCTTTAGGTAATACTTTTGACCAAACAGAAAAGGATTCTTCATCAAAAGGTACTGATTTATCTCCACCAAAGACAGTCACTCTTATGCGCTCGGGTGATATTTTAAATTCCTCTGTTAATAGTTCGTAGGTCCAAGCAATAGTTTCTTTTTTGAAATAATCGCCGAAGGAAAAATGACCAAGCATTTCAAAAAAAGTTAAATGAGT
>DOPF01000073.1 GCA_003512705.1 Patescibacteria group bacterium | reverse complement strand
GGCTGAAGATTACCACCATAATTACTTTGCTAAAAATCCTGAGTGGGCTTATTGTCAAGCGGTGATAAATCCTAAGATGGAAAAGTTTCGGGCTAAGTATGGTAGGGTGTTAAAATAACATTCCAACATTCTCAAGAATGTTGGAATGTTAATTCCCGTATTATAAAAAAAAGGTTACCAGGTAGAGTCTCGCCAGAGCAGATACAACACTTTCTCTGTGGTTACTGCAAAAAAATGGTGGGCGGTGGGGGACGCTCCTAAATCGAAAAGGATTTGGCACTGTCCTTGGTGCGGTAAAAAGCAAAAGTTTGAATCGGCAACAAAACGGTGATAAAATAAACCTATGAAGCAATTAATTAAAATAATACTGTTTTTGGCTATGGTGGCAGTTATGGCCGCTCCATTTTTTTATTGGTGGCCGGGAGCATCGACATCACTTAATTTGCCTTTTTCAGCTAGTTTGTATCTGGCGTTGTTTTTTCCATTATTCGGCATGCTGGCTCTAAATTTACTGTGGATTCAATTCATGGTTGGCGCTTGGAGAAGCATGCTTAATAGTTTGTTTGATCCAGCCAAAGTTTTGCGTTATCACATTCGTGAGGGGATAATAGCTTACGGTATAGCGCTAATCCACCCGTTTTTATTATACCTTTCCATCAAGGTTGTGGGCTTAAGTTATTTTGGAGTGCTAAGTTCATTGCCCGATTCTTTAAAGCTATATTGGTCGGCGGGTATTTTAGCTTTTTTATTACTTACCTTTGCTACATTAGCGGGTTTGTTACGAAAAAATAAGTTTGTCGTGCGACACTGGAAAAAGGTCCATTATTTTACCTATCTAGCCCTGCCGCTAATTTTGTATCACTCATGGAATATAGGTAGTCATGTGCAATCCACAACTTATAAATATTTTTGGTGGGTATTCACGATTAGTTTTATTTTGACGGCGCTAGTGAGATTAGTGCATCACATAAAAAAATATCATCTAACTCGCCAGGCTAAAGTTGAGCCAATTAATCCGCCTTAGTATGGCGCGGGTTAAACCAAACCAGGAGATTAAGGTGTTGGCTTATGATATCGCCACTAGTTTTGATATGGACCAGCTGCGCCGGCGGGCTAGTGAATGGGGTAATTTAAGGGAAACCGAACCGGTAATTATAGAACTGGCGAAAAACAAATATATGGTAGTGTTTGATTACGGATCAGTGGTCTTTTTTAATACTGATTCATCCGAGGCGCAGTCGCTTATGGAGCGGCTTAAGGAATTTGCGCAACGGGCTAATAGGCAAGTATATACCGACGACTTCACGCTTTATGTTGGGGGCGGTCCCGGCGTAGCGTCGAGCGACCAGTTAACAGTCAGTAAGTTTTTTTTAGATGCGGTCAAGTTAGTAGCAATTGTTTTGTCGCGGTCGGTGGCTTTGTCTTACTACGAGGATCTGATAGATCGCAGTTTGGCTAAGTTGGAGGAAACTGTGGACACCGTGGCCCGCGAGGGGCGGTTTGTGGGCAAGCGCCGATCATTAATTAAGCAGGTTGGATTAGCTAATGCGATTCAGCACGAACTAGCATATAATTTGGCGTTGCTCGATGATCCCGATGTGGTTTGGGAGCGGGGAGAGGAAATGCAGAAGTTATATCAAAATTTATCGGTGCAGTTTTCCATCCAGCGGCGAGCGCAGATTATCAATCGCAAGTTAAGTATCATATCTAATTCAACGAGTTTTATTATAGAACAATTGCAATACCGCACAGCCAATGTGTTAGAGCTAGCTATAATATTTTTATTCATAGTAGACTTGATAATTTTTTTGATAGAAATTAGTAGTCGTTAATATAAATGGATATTTTGGCGCATGGTTTGTGGACAGCTGTTGTCTACAGCAAAATAAAACTACGCGACCGCATCTGGGCGGTATTTTTTGGCATCGCGCCAGATTTATTTTCGTTTGGTTGGTTCTTGGTGGCCTCATTTTTTACTGGTGCTTGGCACGGTGGGCCGCCTGACATTACTCAAGTGCCTGGTTATGTTTTTACTTTATACAATATAGGTCATAGTATTTTCACGTGGCTGGCAATATTCGTTTTGGTTTGGTTAATCAACCAGAAACCCTGGTGGCCACTGGCGGGTGCCTTACTACACATTACTATTGATGTGCCGTTACACGAGGCTGATTTTTTTCCAACACCCTGGTTGTGGCCGGTTTCCACTTACACCGTTAACGGCATTAGTTGGGCGCAGCCAGTTTTTATGCTGACCAATTATAGTTTGCTGGCGATCACATATATAATGTGGGTGATTTGGCGCTATCAAAAAGCTAAGTTATGAAGCTAGTTACCAAGCAGACTTATCAAATATTTTGGCAGCACGCGCGCCGCTACCGGATTTTGTTTTGGGCGGTGGTTATGGGGATTAGTGGCGGGGTGGTAATGGGAACGATTACACCCATTTACTACAAAAAGTTTTTTGACGAGCTAACCGGCACCCCAACTTATGATGGTTTACTTAAAATAATTTTATTCATCTTGATTCTAAACGCTGTTCAGTGGTTATTGTGGCGGGGGGCGACTTTTGCCAACAACTATTTTCAGCCCCGGGTAATGGCCGACTTAACTAACAGTAGTTTTGATTATTTGCATAATCACTCTTTTGGCTTCTTTATAAACCGATTTGTGGGCGGATTGGTGCGTAAGGTTGGCCGCCTGATAAGAGCTTTTGAGGAAATTAGCGACAGTTTTTATTGGAATCTCATACCAATGGCCATTCGCATCGCCAGTATTTTGGTGGTGCTGGCTTATTTTTATCCCGTGTTAAGTCTGGTGATTTTGGGATGGTGCACGGTTTATTTAGTAATCAACTATTTTTTGACTATTAAAAAACTAAAGTTGGATGTGGTAGCGGCCGAGGCCGACACCGAAGTCACGGCCTATCTGGCCGATACCATTACGAATCAAGCTAATGTTAAAATTTTCACCTCGCTGCCGTATGAAAAAGGTGGCTTCGGCCAGGCGACCAATAAGCAGTATCGAGCGTCGCTGCGCAGTTGGAACTTTGATGCCTGGGTAGATACCGTGCAGGGTACTTTAATGGTGTCGCTGGAATTTTTAATGTTTTATATTGCTTTGCGTTTGTGGCAGCGGGGTGCGGTAACGGTTGGGGATTTTGTATTACTGCAAATTTATGTGATTCAAATTTTTGAACGTCTGTGGGACTTTGGCCGAGTAATCCGTCGCATTTACCGAAACCTGGCCGACGCCGAAGAAATGGTGGAAATTCTACATACACGGCACCAAATTCAAGACCGCCCCGGGGCTCACACACTAATAATTAAGCAGGGCAAAGTAGATTTTAGAAATGTCAGTTTTACGTATAGCCAGAACTTGCCGGTGGTAAAAAAATTTGATTTAAAGATTGCCCCCCGAGAAAAAATTGGCCTGGTCGGGCCATCGGGCGCGGGAAAGTCAACTTTGGTGTCCCTGTTATTTAGGTTTTATGATGTTTCCAGTGGTGGCATCTATTTTGATGATCAGAATATTGCCGAGGTGACGCAAGATTCCCTGCGACAGCAAATAAGTTTGGTGCCGCAGGATCCAATTTTGTTTCATCGTACTCTGCTAGAGAATATTCGCTACGGCCGACAGGCCGCCGCCGATGACGAGGTTGTTAAAGCCTCAAAGTTGGCCCATTGTGATGAGTTTATTTCCAGGTTGCCGGACAAATATAATACTTATGTGGGCGAGCGAGGAGTTAAACTTTCCGGGGGTGAGCGTCAGCGGGTGGCCATCGCCCGAGCGATTTTAAAAAATGCGCCGATTTTAGTACTGGACGAGGCTACTTCTAGCCTAGATTCGCAAGTGGAAGCAATGATTCAAGATGCACTTAAGAATTTGATGCAGGGAAAAACCGCGATTGTGATAGCCCACCGATTATCTACCATTATGCGTTTGGATAGAATAGTAGTGATTGACAATGGCCAAGTGAAAGAAATTGGCACGCACCAGACTTTGTTAGAAAAATCAAGCGGTCTTTATAAAACATTGTGGCAGCTGCAGGCCGGGGGGTTTATAGTTTAGTCTTGTTAAACTATGGCTAATATGTTACTATACTGGCGTTACCTCGGGTTTACCCTTGGTATTTTTTACAGCCAATGAATAACAAATACAATAACTCGCCAATAGATAAGGCCAATAGTCACGACGCCCATGACAGTTTTTGGCGCTGGATTACCAGGCCCTTGGTTTGGCTTGGGAAAAAGCTATTTGGCCATATCAGCGTTCGTAAAAAGGCGTGGTGGGTGTTGGTTGGAATTGCGCTCTTAGCTTTGGTGGCGGGATTGATTGATTATCCACAGCTGCCGGCGAGTTTTCCCGGTAGTTTCTTCTGGAATAGGTTTAAAGTGCAACTAGGTTTGGATTTACAAGGCGGAAGTCACTTAGTATACCAGGCGGATTTGAGCGGCATTGATGAGTCGGAGCAAAAGGACGCGGTTGAAGGAGTAAGGGATGTGATTGAGCGGAGGGTAAATTTTTTTGGCGTAGCTGAACCGGTGGTGCAAATAAATAAATCCGGCAATAACTGGCGGGTGATTGTTGAATTGGCCGGCATTAAGGATGTTAATCAAGCTATTCAATTGATCGGGGAAACACCAATTTTAGAGTTTAAAGAGCCGAACACAGAAGTGGATACCAATGCGGCGGCAGAAGCTTTAACTAAAGCCGAAGCTCTATTGGCTCAAGTAAAAAAACCGGGCGCTGATTTTGCCCAATTAGCTAAAGAAAATTCTGACGATTTCGGAAGCCGTGATCAAGGCGGAAGTTTGGGTTGGTTTGCCGAAGGTGTGATGGTGCCGGAATTTGAGCAGGCAGTTAAGGATTTAAAAGTGAATCAGATTTCGACTGAACCGGTGTTAAGTCAATTTGGCTATCATATAATTAAAAAAACCGGCGAGCGGCAAAGTGAGGTGGATGGCAAAGCGGTGACTGAATATGAAGCTAGTCACATTTTACTTAGTGTGGCGCAGCCAGACACCTGGAAGGTAACGGGTTTATCAGGCAGCCAATTGAAAAAGGCCACTGTTCAGTTTAATCCCAACACTGGTATACCCGAGGTTCAGCTATTATTTAATGATGAGGGTGCTAAATTATTTGAAGACATAACCGGCCGCAATGTTGGTCAGCCAGTGGCCATATTTTTAGATGGTGAAGCTATCAGCGTGCCAACCGTACAGCAAGCTATTAGTGGCGGGCAGGCTGTCATAACCGGTGATTTTACTTTAACTGAAGCCAAACAACTGGTGCAAAGGCTAAATGCCGGCGCTTTGCCAGTACCTGTTCATCTAATCAATCAACAAACTGTTGATGCTACTTTAGGCAAAGTGTCAGTTGAAAAAAGTTTGTTTGCCGGTTTGGCTGGTTTAATGGCGGTGGCTTTGTTTATGTTGCTCTATTATCGCCTGCCGGGATTACTGTCGGTTTTGGCTCTGGCTATTTATGCGGCCATAACATTTGCTATTTTTAAAATTTGGCCAGTCACCTTGACTCTTGCGGGCATCGCCGGCTTTATATTGTCAGTCGGTATGGCCGTGGATGCCAATATTCTGATTTTTGAAAGGTTAAAAGAGGAGTTAAAGCAAGGCAAGCCCCTAAGCCAAGCGATTGAGCAAGGTTTCAAGCGAGCTTGGACATCCATCAGAGATTCAAATATATCTAGTTTGATTACAGCGGTCATTTTGATTTGGTTCGGATCATCTTTAATTAAAGGTTTTGCCATTACCTTATTAATCGGAATTTTAATTAGCATGTTTACAGCCATTACCGTCACCCGGACCTTTTTGCGGCTGTTGGCGGTAGGAAAAATTAATCAGCTAACCGGGCTGTTTGGCGTAGCACGGAAAACTGAGGTTACTAAAATTTAATTTTATGATTCGTTTTATTCAGCGCCGATTTTGGTCATATATATTTTCCGGTGCTTTGATAGCCATAAGTATCGTGAGTTTAACGCTGTGGGGTTTAAGGCTGGGTATAGATTTTACCGGGGGGTCATTGTGGGAGATTGAATTTGCCAACGAGCGGCCGACTAATGCTGATTTACAGCAAACCCTAGCACTGTTAGATTTAGGGAACATAGTTATTCAGCCAGCGGGGGAAAAGCAGATGATATTACGCTTTAGGGACGTCAGCGAAGCCGAACATCAGGCGATATTGCAGACGGTCATAACTGCTCACAGCGATATTCTGGAAAAGCGTTTTGAGTCGGTGGGGCCGACATTGGGATCAGAATTAGGGCGGCGGGCTTTGTGGGCCATAGGTTTAGCGCTGTTATTTATAATCATCTACATTGCCTGGGCATTTAGAAAAGTGGCTCGGCCAGTGGCGTCCTGGAAATACGGAGTGGCGGCTATTATTGCCTTGGCGCATGATGTTCTGATTACCATTGGGGTGTTTTCTGTGCTGGGGCAATTTTTGGCGGTAGAGGTTGATGGTTTGTTTGTATCAGCTTTGTTGACCGTTCTGGGTTTTTCTGTGCACGATACTATCGTAGTGTTTGACCGTACGCGTGAAAACTTGTTTCGGGGTGGTGGGGGAGACTTTACCGAATTAGTTAATAAAAGCGTCAACGATACCTTAGCCAGATCTATTAATACTTCGCTAACCACCTTACTGGTTTTAGGGGCATTATTCTTTTTTGGCGGCGCCACCATCCATTACTTTGCCTTAGCTCTAATGGTTGGTATTGCCATCGGGACTTATTCGTCAATTTTTGTAGCTTCACCTCTGTTGGTTGATTGGTCAAGGATAAGTAAGCGATAGGGAATAGCTATGAGGTGGTTAAGAGAAAAATGGCTAGTGCTGGGCTGGGTATTTTTGGCGCTGCTGGTTCCGTCGGTGGGGCAGGCGGCGGGGACAATTTTCTTAACGCCAGATAAGGTTACTCATTCTTTGGGCACTGATTTTGATATTACCCTGGAGTTGAGCACGGGTGGGCAGATGGTTAAAAAAGTTGAGGGAGTTATAAGTTTTGATAATACGCTTCTACGGGTCAAATCAATTAGCACCAATACCACCGTGGTCGATTCATGGCTGGTTGAGCCGACTTTTGTAAACAACCGAGGCAAGATAAGCTTTGTTGGCTTACTGAATAATGATACCGGCGACAGTCTAAGTTTGTTTGTCGTATCTTTTGCCAGCCGGCAGTTAGGCGTTGCGCAAATAAGTGTTAGCTCGGGTCAGGTGATTGGTGCGGGGGTTGAAGCAAATAATATCACTGGCGCCCTCGGGTCGGCTATGGTAACTATTGAGAATCCATTGTCCTATGACTTAGAGCCGACCGCTTTGAACGTTAATCAAGCCGACGGTATTTCGGCAGGTAAATTGGCAGAACTGAGAATAGTGTCGGCGGAGATTTTGTACCGCCTGCTTTTAATTTCGGTAGGCGTGTTAGTGTTGGGACTAAATTGGTGGTTAAGTCAAAACCGGGGTACAAAAAAACCCCGCCGTTCCAGGCGAGTTTGACACTTCGACGACAAGCCCCAATGTTTAGCATTGGGGAACCAGAGTCGCCAGCCCGCCGGGCTTNNGGTTACCTAAGCGCGCTTGACATAAATAAAGCGCCAGCGATATACTCATACTAGTAAAGTATGAGTATATGTTTGGTTTATCTACCAAAGGCGATTATGGATTAAGCTTTTTAGAAGCTTTAGCTGAACATCCAGAAAGTTTGGTGTCGTTAAAAGAAATCTCTAAAGCTAAGAGGTTGCCTTTAAAGTATATCGAGAGACTAGCGGGCCTATTAAAAAAGGCTGAACTAATTAAAAGCAAGGAAGGGGCCGGCGGCGGCTACCGCTTGGCTAAATCGCCCAGCGATATTCGGCTGATAAATGTGCTAACGGTATTGGAAGGAGAGTTGGCCCCGACCGCTTGCGCCTTAGACCCGTCGGCTTGTGTCCGCGCCGGCAGTTGTCTAATGAAGCATGGCTGGCGCCGCATACACGAGCAGATACAAAATTTATTATCGCACTACACTTTGGCTGATTTAATCAGGAAGGAACAATTAACTATTAACAGATAAATTTATGTTTGAGTTACCAAAATTACCATATGCTTACGACGCCCTAGAGCCGTTTATTGATGCTAAAACAATGGAAATACATTATGCCAAACATCATCAGACTTATGTCACTAAATTAAATGAGGCTCTAGATAAAATGCCAGCGTTAAAGAATAAGACCCTACTAGAGTTGTTGGGCAATTTATCTGCCATTCCCGAAGAAGTTAGAAACGCGGTACGAAATCACGGCGGTGGGCATCATAATCATTCACTGTTTTGGACAAGTATGTCAGGTCCATCTGGCCGTATTAGTGAGCCAGCGGGCCAGCTGGCCAAGGCTATAACCGAAAACTTTGGCGGATTTACCAAATTCCGCGACAATTTTACCGACGCCGCCGCTAAACTTTTTGGCAGTGGTTGGGCGTGGCTGGTTAGTGACCAGTCGGGGAAATTAACTATTATTACGACCCCTAACCAAGATAGTCCACTTTCCCAAGGTCTAGAGCCACTTTTAGGCTTAGATGTTTGGGAGCATGCTTATTATTTAAAGTATCAAAATAGACGCCCCGATTACATTGCCGCGTGGTGGAACGTGGTTAATTGGTCGGACGTATCTGGACGTTTTAAGGTGTAAATTTGCATCCTAAACTTTTTACCATGCCTAAAATACTAGAAGTTAAAAATTTACAAATTAAAGTTGCCGATAAGGTCGTAATCCACGACCTATCTTTGTCTATAGAGGGTGGCGAGGTGCACGCGCTTATGGGGCCCAATGGTTCTGGTAAATCAACTCTAGCTTCAGCCTTAGCCGGCCATTCTGGATACCAAATTACTCACGGTAAAGTTTTACTGTCGGGGGAAGATATTACCCGCCGGGCACCTGAAGTAAGAGCACAAAAAGGGTTATTTTTGGCGTGGCAATATCCGGTGGCGGTGCCGGGTTTAAGCGTGAGTGACTTTTTATTTAGTGCGCTTAATAACGTGCGCCAGTCAAACAAGTTGCCGTCTTTAAGTGCGGCGGATTTTACCGCACTATTACACCAGGCGGCCGCCCAGTTAAAATTGGGTCATGAATTTTTAAAGCGTGGTTTAAATGACGGTTTTTCGGGTGGTGAAAAAAAACGACTAGAAATACTGCAACTTTTAATGCTTAATCCTAAACTGGCCATATTGGACGAGACCGATTCCGGATTAGATATTGACGCTTTAAAACTGGTGGCGGGGGGAGTAAAGTTACGGGTCGGTCCGACTGTGGGTGTGTTGGTAATAACACATTACCAGCGTTTATTGCGGTACCTAAAGCCGACCCACGCGCATATTTTAGTGGGGGGCAGAATAGTTGAATCGGGTGGGCCGGCGGTAGTGCAAAAAATTGAAAAAACTGGTTTTAATCATTTTCAGCCTCACCATGCCTAGAGCCAGTCTTAAACAATCATCGCCGGGTTATGCTTTTGGTTTTCATGATGATATCAAGCCGGTTTATTCTATTCCGCCTGGCTTATCGCAGCGGGTAGTAGAGGAAATTTCCCATATTAAGAATGAGCCGGCCTGGATGCGTGAGCGCCGTCTAAAAGGGTTGGTGGCATTTACTAAGCGCCCCGTGCCTACCTGGGGGGCTGATTTATCACACATTGATTATCAAGCCATAACTTATTATTTAAAGCCATCCGAGCGACCAGAAGCTTCTTGGGATAAAGTGCCCGAAAAAATAAAAAAAACTTTTGACAAACTGGGCATACCGCAAGCCGAGGCAAAATTTTTATCAGGCGTTGGAGCGCAGTATGATTCAGAAGCGATTTACCATAATTTAAAAGAAGAGTGGAAAAAACAGGGGGTAATTTTTATGGATATGGATTCCGGGTTACGCGAGCATCCGGATATTGTAAAAAAATATTTTGGNNAGTTTTGTGTATGTGCCGGCGGGGGTTCAAGTGACTGTGCCGCTGCAGGCCTATTTTCGGCTTAACGCCCAAAACATGGGCCAGTTTGAGCGGACCTTGATAGTGGCCGAGGAAGGTAGTTTTGTAAACTACCTAGAGGGTTGCACCGCGCCGGTGTACGCGGTCGATTCGTTACATTGTGCNNAATGATGTTTATAATTTAGTGACCAAGCGCGCTTGGGCCGAAGAAGGCGCCACAGTGGAATGGATAGATGGTAATTTTGGCAGCAAAGTGACTATGAAATATCCGTCAGTTTTTTTGAAAGGCCCAGGCTCGCGGGCTGATATTTTGAGCCTAGCTTATGCTGGTCCCGGGCAGTATCAAGACGCTGGTGCAAAAGCCATTCACTTGGCGCCAAACACATCTTCAAATATTGTGTCTAAGTCTATTTCCCGTGGTGGTGGCCACACTAGTTACCGTGGTCTATTGCATGTGGCCCAGCAGGCAAAAAATTCCAAAGCCAAGGTGCGCTGTGATGCTCTGCTACTTGATCCAGAATCTAGATCTGATACTTACCCCACTAACGACGTTAGAACTAGTGATGTGCAAATAGAGCATGAGGCAGTGGTTTCTAAAATTGGCGACGAACAACTTTTTTATTTGCGATCCCGGGGTCTAAGTGAATTAGATGCCACCTCATTAATTGTTTCTGGGTTCATTGAGCCGATAGCCAAAGAATTACCTATGGAATATGCGGTGGAATTGAACAGGTTAATTCAGTTGGAGATGGACGGGTCAGTTGGTTGATATTTATAGTCTGGGTATTTAGCCATTTAGCTAAATTATAAATATATAAAATTACCGGAATGGGAAAAATAAGCGCAAATCTAGGTACAACCTTATTATTGGATAAACCTGTAAACATTTTTGTAGTGGAACCTAAAAACGTCGCCAATATAAGTGTAATACCCCAGTATGCGGGCGCTGAGGCTAATTTTAGTGTGGGCGCTGGTGCGGGCGCGCATATAGTGTTCCCAGTATTACCCCAAACTGGGAAATTCCGGGTAGTAGTGGCGGAGGATGCTCGGGTCACGCTGTCATTAGTGGGTAGAGACAACCTGGATCATGATTTAGACTTTATGGTCGAGTTAGCCGGCTCGGGCGCTAATGTTCATTTTCAAATAGCCGTTATCCACCTAACCGCTTCGCAATCCAAGTTTGATTGCCAACTGCTTCATAAAAGTCCCCGGACCTACGCTCGCTTGGTGTCAAGACGCATCGTTCTTGATGGCTCACGCAGCGCGCTTAAAGGTGTGCTTAATGTTGCTACCACTGCGCAAGGTGCCGATACTTATTTGTCTGATAAAGCCTTACTCCTGGGGGAAATGAGTGGGGCCACTTCTGACCCGCAACTAGAAATATCAGCTAACGAGGTTAAGGCTTCCCACGGCGCCACTATTGGCAAGCTGCCTGCCGAAGAGTTGTTTTACATTCAGTCACGCGGAATTGAGAGGCATAAGGCAGAAAGTCTTTTAGCTTTAGCTTTTTTACAACCAGCCTTAGTGGGTGTGTCGTCGGATTTAGTGCGAAGTTTAACTTTGTAAAATACGCCAAAACTTCCATACTTCCCAGTATCAAAGTATTGTCGGTTTGGCAATTCCATCAGCTGTTAAAGGCGGGGCGGCGGTTAAAAGTTTTAAGTTAAACTAAATGTTATAGAAAAATTCGGGCACTTGATTTTATTTGTTAAGTGATTTAGAATAAGGGCGATTATGACATCAGTTGATTCCATAAAAAAGCAATTTCCTTTTTTTTCTCAAACCAAGAATGGAAAACCCTGGGCTTTTTTGGATAATGCCGCCTCGTGTCAAAAACCAGAATCGGTCTTAAAAAAAATGGACGAGGTATACCGCACCACCTACGCCAATGTGCATCGGGGAATTTATGATATGGCTGAAAATGGTACCAAACTTTACGAGGGGGTGCGTGAATTGGTCGCTAATTTTTTAGGTGCCCGTAGCGTCGACGAGATTATTTTTACCAAGAATACAACCGAAGCCATAAATTTGGCCGCGTATTCGTTATCGCGCCGCTTAAAACCCGGTGATGAAATATTACTTACGGAAATGGAGCACCATGCCAATTTAGTCCCCTGGCAACAGGCGGCTTTAAGGACGGGGGCTAAATTAAAGTTTATTCCCTTGAATGATGATTTTTGTTTAGATTTAAGCGGGCTTCATTCATTATTAGGCGTCAAGACTAAAATTGTCGCGCTTAGCGCGATGTCTAATGTCTTGGGCACAGTTAATGACTTGGCTGATTTAATTAAGAAAGCCCATGCGGTCGGCGCAGTGGTTTTGGTGGACGCGGCTCAAGCGGCGGCCCACCTTAAATTAAATGTCAAGGACTTGGATTGTGACCTATTAGCTTTTTCGGGACACAAGATTTATGGCCCTTCGGGGGTAGGAGTACTTTACGGCAAAGCCGAATCACTGAATAATATGCCGCCGTTTTTAACTGGCGGACACATGATTGCCGATGTTTGGTATGATCGGGCAACTTGGAATACTATCCCAGCTAAGTTTGAAGCGGGTACGCCGCCGATCGTGGAGGTTATTGGTTTGGGTGCGGCAGTGAAGTTTATAAACAGTGTGGGTTGGGATTTTATTTTAAACCATGAAAAAGAGCTGACACGGTCTGGCTTAAAAAAGTTACTGTCGGTAGACGGCTTGAAGTTGTTGGGGCCTAAGGACGCGTCCCGACGTGGGCCGGTTTTTTCTTTTACACTGGATGGGGTGCACGCCCATGACGTGGCGGGAATTTTAAACGAATATGGAGTAGCTGTACGTGCCGGACATCATTGCACGGCACCACTTCACAAAAAATACGGGATTGTGGCGACGACTCGGGCAAGTTGTGGGATTTATAATACAACAGAGGATATAGATCGTTTAGTTGTCGGGCTGGAGCGAGCGAGGAAGATGCTTGATTAAATTCAAATTTCAAAGCTCAAATGTCAAATCAATATCAAAGCTCAAAGTATAAATTTATTTTTTGGCATTTGGATTTTGGATTTTTTTTGAAATTAGGATTTTGACATTAGGATTTAAAATTGTGGATTTATACCAAGCCAATATCCTAGAGCACTACAAGCATCCTCACCGGCGGGGTAAACTTGAAAGTCCTACAGCTCATAATGAGCACGCTAATCCATTATGCGGCGATAGGGTAGAAATTTATCTGCTGGTTGATAAGGGTAAAATCGCCGACGCCAAATTTAGTGGTGAAGGTTGTGTTTTGTCACAAGCCGCCTCGTCAATTTTAATGGATGAACTAATAGGTAAAAACAGTGACGACGTAAAAAAATGGTCAGCCGAGAAAATTCTGGATATGCTAAAAATTAAAGTTGGCCCCAACCGCCTCAAGTGCGCCTCGCTGTCTTTGGATAGTGTGCAAGCCGCTCTTAAGAAAGTTTAAACCGGCGTTTTAGGAGTCAGTGCGCTGGTAATAACTCCCCAAACAAACAATACTGCGTGGAAAATATTTTCTTCTTCCTCTAAGTGTAAGATATCACCCCAGTTCGGCCAGACTAGTCCAAACAAAAGTAAAACCATCAGCACAGCCGTAGCCGTTTCGTTATAGTGGCGGATTTTTTTATGGTCGTGATAAAACCAGCCAATATACCAACCACAGGCCGCTAAAACTAAATAAATTAAACTCTGCCATAAATCAAGCTGAACGACATAGGGAACGCCCACTGCAAAGAAGCCAAAAAAGCCGACGATAGTAAAAATTATTGCCAGTACGCGCGCGTAGATTAGGCCCGCTGTCATGCCCTAATTGTAACGGTTTTTTAATTTTTGGGCGAGTGTCATTGCGAACGAAGTGAAGTCGTCCCTACGGGAGATCTCCCGTAGGNNGTTAACACTCCTCGCAATGACTTCCAGTTTTACCTTAATCAGTCTAATTCCACATAACCCCCCTCTAATTTAAGGGGCGCGGGGTTATTGTTCAATTGTTGAAATTAATATTATAATGCAATTATGGCAAAAGTTTGCGTTATCGG
>DOPF01000020.1 GCA_003512705.1 Patescibacteria group bacterium | reverse complement strand
AGAATATAAATTTTTCTGGCCGCTGATATTAGCCGAAGTGGCCGTAAGCGGCTGGTTTATTTTTTTTAACAATTTAAGCAAAAATTTTTGCCGCGGAACACGCATACCAATATAACCGTCTTTAATAGTCGCTCGAGCCAACCGACCCATACTCCTAACCGGCACCACTAATGTTAATGGCCCGGGCCAATATTTTTTTGCCAGTCTTAACGCCACTGGTGAAAATTTGCCATATTTTTGCGCCATTTTTAAGTCCGCCACCAAAATTGCCGAGGCTTGGTTGGGCGCCCGGCCCTTTATTTTAAATACCTTTTTTACAGCTCGGGCAGACGTCGCCAAAGCCAACAAACCATAAGCGGTTTCGGTAGGGGCCGCCAACACCTCACCGTGGTGAAGCCACTTTGTTACTTCCGCGATAGCCATCGTGGTAGGTTTTATTTTTATCATACAGCATGTCTGCCTTTTATCACATTCAGACGGCCGTCTGAATGTGATATATATTGATTTATCTTCAAATAATGCACGAGTTTGAGATTGCTTCGCTACGCTCGCAATGACGCTAAAGTGAACGCAATGACTTATGGGGCGGCAATGACACAGTTACAATGTCATTGCGAGCCGAGCCATAGCGAGGTGTGGCAATCTTTTATTCATGTTAGAGATTGCTTCGCTACGCTCGCAATGACAACCTAAATCCTAAATTCTAGATTCTAGATTCATTATTTTAACTTACAACTAAATTAATCAATCTATCTTTAACAAAGACTACTCGTTTAATTGGTCGTCCAACTAAATATTGCGCAACTTTGGTATCGGCCAATGCCAAATCTTGAACAATTTTTTGACTACTGCCCGGAGCACAATTAACAGTGGATCGTTTAGAGCCGTTTACCTGCACTACGATACTTATTTCTTTGTCTAATAAATTTTTAGCGTTCCACGTTGGCCAAGGCTCTTCCCAGATATTTTTTTTTAAATTTAAATTAGACCACATTTCACTACTGATGTGTGGTGCTAATGGATATAGTAAAATTAAAAAACGTTTTAAGGCCTCTAATGGTAATGGTTTTAATTTAGCTAATTCATTACTTAATTCCATTAAAGAAGACACTACTGTATTGACCTTAAAATTTTCTATATCCTCGGTTACCTTTTTAGTAGCCTTGTCTAGTAAAATAATTTCCCTTTTTTTTAAATCAGCCGTGGCAGCATTATCAGCTAACTTCCATACTCGGTCCAAAAAACGGCGCACTCCGATTATGGAATTGGTATTCCAGGGCTTGGCATCTTCCAGCGGCCCCATAAACATTTCATACAGCCGCAGGGTATCAGCACCATATTTGGTTACCACCTCGTCGGGATTAACTACATTACCACGCGACTTGGACATTTTTTGCCCATCCTCGCCTAAAATTAAACCTTGATTTCGTAATTTCAAAAACGGTTCGTCGAACTTTATAAATTCCATATCACATAAAGCCTTGGTAATAAAACGGGCGTAAAGTAAATGCAACACCGCGTGTTCGGCTCCACCGACATATAAATTAACTGGGCACCAGGTACTAACTTTTTTACCATCAAACGCAGCTTTATGGTTTACCGGATCGCAATATCTTAGCCAATACCACGATGAGTCCACAAACGTATCCATAGTATCGCTTTCCCGCCGCGCCGCCGCGCCGCATTTAGGGCAATTAACACGGTGAAACTCTTTTGACCTAGCTAAAGGTGATTCACCATGGGGTTTAAAATCAACATCATTTGGTAAAACCACTGGCAAATCTTTTTCCAGCACTGCCTGCGGACCGCATTTGGAACAGTGAATTATAGGTATGGGCGCACCCCAATAGCGCTGACGAGAAATAAGCCAGTCGCGAAGTTTGTATTGGGTTTCTAATTTAGCACCTATGGCTTTGGCAATTTTTTTAACAGCCTCATGGCTCGTCAGGCCAGAAAATTTTTCAGAATTAATCAACTCTCCCATTTCTGAAAAAGCAAAGCCGCCCGCTTGATAATATTTCCAAGACATACTATCGTCGGGAATATTTAGATTGCTGCCAACTTGATTTTGGTCAACCCATTTAAAATCGTGCTTAGCCACTTCGGCAGCCTTTACCGATTGCTGGCGCTCTGATTTTAAATCGAAAATCATTGTGTGCACATACACCTTGCGATTTAGGTCTTTTTGGGCTTGAAAAAAGTTAGCACTGACCATAAACGGCAGTTCTTTCACAAAAGAAATATCGTCGTACCCAGTTTCTTCCTTAATCTCTCTAATCGCAGCTTGGGGAGGAGTTTCACTGGCTTCAATTCCACCAATTATGAAATTAATTGGCTTGTGGTCGCCCCAAGAGGAATCTTTTAAAAAGCCGAGCAGAATTTTTTTATTTTTAGGATTACGCAGGATGACATGAACCACTTGACGCACTGTATCTTTTTTATTTTTTTGAGGAGGATTGTCAACGTCAGTAACGGTTGGAATTATTACTTGCTTTATTGGTAAATTAAACTTTTGCGCAAATTCCCAATCCCGCTGATCATGCGCCGGCACCGCCATAATAGCGCCCGTGCCATAACTCCCCAACACATAATCGGCCACCCATACGGGAATGTCTTCATTGGTGGCGGGGTTGCGAGCTTTAATTCCTGTATTCACTCCGGTTTTCTGCTTAGCCGCGCGCTCCAAGCGTTCTGACTCCTTACCCGGTAAAGCCTTGGCCATATATTTTTTTATTTCACTAGATACTTGCCAGCCCACGTCTATCCATTTTTGAGCCAATTCAGGGGAAATAACTAAAAAAGTTGCGCCAAAAATAGTATCAAGCCTGGTGGTAAAAATTTCCACAACATCATCTACCGAGTCATCGCGAGCCCCGACAGACGGGGCGGGGCGATCTCCGGTCTTGGTCGTTACCAGATTGCTTCGCTCCGCTCGCAATGACATATCAATACCAGCTCGCAATGACATATCAATACTAATTAGTGGAAATCTTACCAACACACCTTTACTTTCGCCAATCCAATTTTTTTGCATTTCCATAATTGGTGTCGGCCAATCAAGTTTATCTAAACCATTTAACAACTTATCGGCATAATCAGTTATCTTAAAAAACCACTGCTTCATTTGCCGCTGTTCCACTTTGGTATGGCAGCGCTCACACGTGCCGTCTATCACTTGTTCGTTGGCTAAGACAGTTTGACAAGATGGGCACCAATTAACCGGCGCCTCTTTTTGATAGGCGAGCCCCTTTCTATATAGCTGTAAAAACAACCACTGCGTCCATTTATAATACTCGGGATCAGATGTATTTACTTCCCGCGACCAATCATAAGCCAAACCAAGTGATTTTAGTTGGTGTCTGATATTTTCAATATTGGCCCTAGTTGTATCTTGCGGTGAGCGTCCAGTCTTAATGGCGTAATTTTCGGCCGGTAAACCAAAAGCGTCCCAACCCATTGGGTGTAAAATATTTACACCGGTCATTCTTAAATATCGGCAATAAATATCGGTAGCACCATAACCCTCGACGTGTCCAACGTGCAAACCTTGAGCCGACGGATAGGGAAACATGTCTAAAACATATTGCCGCTGCCGACCCCGATCGTTGGCGGCAAAAATTTTATGTTCGTCCCAATAATTCTGCCATTTTTTTTCTATTTCGCTATGATTGTAACTCAGCTCGGGCATACTTATTTTTTTCTGTAAAATCGCGCGGCCGACTCCGGTGAAATGGGGTTAATAATAAGTCCCGAGCCCACTTCTAGACCGCCCCAAAAAGTTCCGCGGGGGGCGATTTTTAAATACAAATGTTGATCCTCGTCATTTATTACTTGATGAAAATAAAAATTATACGAGAGTTTCAGTTGGTGAACTATTTTTAAAAGCGACTGTTTAAGCACCTTAGCAAACGATTTGCGTTCATCATCGGATAAATTCATTACATTATCCAGGTGGCGGCGAGGCATTATCCATAATTCATAATTATACAGCGAGGCATAAGGCGTAAACGCCACTACAAAGTCATCGGCATACACTTTGCGCGGACCTTTGATTTCTTTGGTTATCACGTCGCAGTAAACACAGCGCCCGGTTTTTAATTTATACTCCTGCTGTCGACGAGATTTATCTACTAGGTGCGGGGGTAAAAAATTGGTCGCAAAAATTTGGGAATGGGAGTGCTGTACCGTCGCTCCGGCCCGACCGCCATTATTTTTAAAAATTAATACGTACTCAATTTTTGGATTTTTATCTAAGGCCCGTGTGCGCTCGGCATAAATTTCTAATAGTTTAGCAATTTGGGTAATTGGCATATCTTCCAGTTGCCGATTGTGCTTAGGACTCTCCACCACTACTTCCTGCACACCATAAGCTTTGGGATTAGCCAGTGAAACCGCTGGATATTTATTAGGAACCACCACCATATCCCAACTGGTTTTATCACCAACAATTAATTTAGCATGGGAAATATCAAACTTACGGGCGCAAAATACACAGTCCCCCGGCCGGACACGCTGGTGTGGGTGAACTTCAAAATTAAGATTATGCCCCTGCAAATATTTACCGCGCGCGGGTGAAATAATAACGTATTTATCCTGAATATAATCTTTTCTTAGTTCTGATCTTGGCGTCATAGCTATTAGTCAGTTTAGCACAATTTGAGTATCTAACACCTGCCGACTTAAAGCGCATAAGGCAATAGCCACGGCGTCGGCGGCATCGTCAGATTTAATTGGCTGCGGCAAGTGAAAAATTAATTGCAGCATCTTTTGAATTTGTTTTTTATCGGCTTTGCCATCGCCAGTAACGGCTAATTTTACTTGTGGTGGGGTGTATTCAAGTATGGGCAACTTATATTTTTCCAAAGTAACCAATAATGCACCCCGAGCTTCCCCTACCTGCAAAGCTGTCTTGGTGTTAGATGCAAAAAAAACTTTTTCCACGGCAACTATGTGTGGGTGATGCAGATTTATTACTTTTTCCACCCGCTGGACCACTAACGCCAAACGTTTAGCTTGTTTGAGGTCGGCAGCGGTTTCTATTAAACCATAATCAATTAACCGAGGGGCATCTTTACTTCCGGTTAAAACCGCATAACCGGTACGACCAAAACCAGGATCTAGCCCTAAAATAATTTTTTCCTCAGGCTTCATTAGTGTACACACTGTTAACGTCGTCGCTTAAATCTAAATCTTCTACTAAATTATTTAAAGATTTAGAAGCAGCCTCATCAACGGTAATGGGATTTGACGCGACGAGTTCTACTGCCGCATAATCGGGCGTTAAATTTTTAGCGGTTAATAATTTTTTTACTAATTCCAAACTGGCTGGCGCAGTATAAATTATCATTTGTCCGTCGCTATCTTTAATATCCTCGGCTCCGGCTTCAATTAATTCTAGTTCCAAACTTTCTCGCACTGACTCGCTAGGCAACGGTAATTGCACTACCCCCTTAGATTCAAACTGCCAGCGCACACTGTTACTACCGGCTAGGCGCGCATTATGTTTATTTAAAATTTGTTTAATGGCTGTGGCCGTGCGATTATGATTATCCGTTACCGCTTCGACTACTAAAGCCGCCCCACCCGGGCCGTAAATTTCATAAACCACCTCATCCAAAGTCACGTCGCCGGTGGCTCCCGATCCGCGATCAATGGCCCGATCAATGGTGTCTTTAGACATGTTGGCCGCGCGGGCCGCCTCTACCGCCGTACGCAGCCTAGAATTACTTGTTAAATCAGCTCCGCCGCGCGCCGCCACGGTTATGGATTTTATCAATTTAGTAAAAACCTTGGCTCGTTTAGCGTCGGCCAGGCCTTTTTGCCTTTTGATAGTTGACCATTTNNCAAATCAAGCTCAAAATCCAAAGTATAAAAACTTTGACATTTGGTTGCTTTAGCAACCACCCCGCCCTTGGCGGGGTGAAAGCTAAAAGCTTTCATTGGGATTTGATTTGACATTTGAGCTTTGAAATTTGACATTATTTAGATATTGGAAATTAGTATTTAGGATTTTTTTCATAACCTAGTATACTAAAGGGGTGTTTTCTATGACATTATTTAGCCAGCACTCTAGGGTATGGCAAACAAGTCTGATGATAGTAGTAGTGGTGGCGGTTTTTAGTTGGCTGCAGAGCCTGCCGATTTTGGCTGACCCGGATTCTTTTTACCATGTCAAAATCACTATAATGAACCGTGATTTTGGTTTATTAACCGACTTTCCCTGGACTCAAAATTCGCTTTATAAAGACGCATTTATAGACCATCACTTTTTATACCACGTCATTCTAACGCCGTTCGTAAGCCTAATGGATCCTTTGATCGGCATAAAAGTTTCCGCCCTGCTTTTTGGCTCATTATCTATATTAGCCATTATTTGGCTTTTAAAAAAAGAAACCGCGCCCTGGCCTTGGTTGTGGTTAATAGTCTTAATAACGAATTCGCCGCTACTTTTCCGCTTAAGTTTAGGCAAAGCCCCGTCACTGGCTATTGGCGCGATATTTATTGCCTGGTATTTTATAATACGTAAAAAATATCTGGCCTTATTTTTTTGGTCGTGGTTTTTTGTCTGGTTTTATAGTGTTTGGCCTACCATAATAATTATGATCGGGGTGGCCACAATAATTGAAGCAATTATAGATAGTTACCAGACCATAAAAGTGTCGGGGGCGACATTAAAAAACTTTATTAAGTTGATGGGGCGGAATTTTTGGTCTCATAAAAATAAAATGGTGTGGCTGGCCGGTTTAAGTGGTTTACTGGCGGGTATAATAATAAACCCCTACTTCCCTACCAATTTAATATATTTAAAGCAACTCTTTGCTATGTCAGTAGTTGGTTATTATAAGTTTGTCGGCATTGGCGCCGAATGGTACCCCTGGCCCTTGGTTGAATTGATAGAAAAAATTTCCCTGCCGCTTTTGATTTGGCTCTTGGCTACGCTGATTATGTTTTTTAATATAAAAAAACAAACTAAGCTGTCTTGGAGCAGCTGGCTTATGACAATTATTTTTTTTGTTTACAGTATTAAAGCGCGCCGGCAGGTTGAATACCTGGTCCCCTGGTCAGTGATATCCAGCGCTATAATTGTGCGCGACAGCTTAAAAGACTTCTCTATTAAAGCCTGGTGGAAAAACGTACATACTTGGTTGCCTAAGCCATTGCAAAAAAAATGGTGTTTGATAATGCTAGCTGTTTACTTGGCGATTTTTTTACCCATTGGTTTGGCTAAAGGCCTATTAACAGCTCGTGATGGGCTTAATAACGGTTTCAAGCTAGATTATTTACAACCAGCCAGCGACTGGTTACAAAAGAATTCTCAAAACGGCGATATTGTTTTTCAAACTGATTGGGGAACCTTTCCGTTATTATTTTACAACAACACTCATAATTATTATTTAACCGGGCTTGATCAAACTTTCATGTATGAATATAACGCTGACCAGTACCAGTTGTGGGTGGATGCGACCACTGGAAAAAGGCCTGATATTTATGATGTCGCCAAATATGACTTTAACGCTAAATGGCTGCTGCTAGAAAAAAGGCATGCCGCCAGTTTGCGGTATTTAAACCGCGAACCACGGGCGGTCAAAGTTTATCAAGACGATGAGGTAATTATCTACCAATTGTAGTATCCAATAATGTCGCAAAAATATCCTAATAAAAAAATTATCGCCGTTCTGCCGGCCTATAATGCCGCCAAAACACTAAACCGTACTTTAGCCGATATACCTAAAGACTGGATAGATGATATTATTTTAGTAGATGACTTAAGCCAAGATGATACTATAAAAATTGCCCGTGCCGCTGGCCTTAAAACTTTTTGCCATCAAACTAACTTGGGCTACGGCGGTAACCAAAAAACTTGTTATCAAGAGGCCTTAAAAATGGGGGCGGATATTATCATAATGATTCACCCTGATCATCAATATGACCCGCGGCTAGTGCCGGATTTATTACTGCCGTTATTACGCCATGACGCCGACGCCGTGTTCGGCTCACGAATGATGCGCCCCGGGGCAGCACTTAAAGGCGGTATGCCGTGGTGGAAATATACAGCTAATATCATTTTATCAAAACTAGCTAATTTAATTTTAGGACTCCGACTGACTGAATACCACTCGGGTTTTCGGGCTTATTCCAAAAAAAGTCTTAATAGCGTTAACTATTTATCCAACTCTAATGATTTTGTTTTTGATACTGAAATTATTATCCAGCTAAAATTAAAAAAATTGCGCATCCAGGAAATTCCTATTTCAACACACTATTTTCCTGCTGCCTCCTCGATTGGATTGCAAAGAAGTATTGTTTATGGACTATCGATTTTAAAAAATTTGTGTAAATATATACTATATAAATTAAAACTTAAAGATTATCCGCAATATCATTGAAAACCCCATGAAAACCCTATATCAACTCATAAATCCAAAACGTCCTTTTGCGCCGATCCACGACACCTTGTTAATTATGTCGGTAATTATTTTTTTATGCATAATTGCCTTACTAGTCGCTCAAAGTTTTGGCGTTAGATCTGTCGGTGGACAATATTCAACACGCTTAGCTCAATCCTTTATTCAGGGTGATTTATTTTTAAATGATTTGCCGCGCTTTGCTGATGGCCACCTAAATACCATTGATATTAGCTGGTTTAATGATAAGCCTTATTGGCCCATGGGCCCTTTCCCGTCCGCTTTATTAGTTCCGGCGGTTTTGATATTTAGCTGGCTGAAAATTAATTTTTACGAAATTTTTATACAGTATCTTATCACCGCTTTAGTATTATTTTTAATATTCAAAATTGCCAAAAAACTGAATTACGCCGCAGATAGCGCTTGGTGGTTTTGCTTTGCTTTTATGTTTTCGGTTTTTTTACCCATACCGGCCATGTCTTTCCATTTTCCCCAGTTAATTGTAGTAGTGCTATTATGGGCTAGTATATGGGAATACCTAACGCATAAGCGCTACTGGCTTTTGGGTTGTTTAAGCGCGTTCGCATTAGCCACCAGGCTCTCGGCGGGATTTATTTTTGTTTTCTTTTTGCTAGATATCTTAACAAATAAAGCTTTTAGCAACAAAGAAAAAATGAAAAATGCAGTCAGGTTACTAGCACCCCTGGCTATTATTATGATTTTGCTGGGAACCTATAATTTTATGCGCTTTAATAATGTGTTAGAAACTGGTTATAGCCATCAGGTTCTTTTTGCTGAAACTTGGCGAGCTAGAAGTTATGGCTTAATTAACCCGATACACGTACCGGGAAATCTTTATTATCTTTTTTTGCAGCCACCAATTCCCGTCTTTAGAGATGCCGTGTCTCATGTTTTAAAATATCCCTACATAAAGGCTGATTGGTGGGGAATTGGATTATTTTTTACTTCACCTTTTTTACTCTATTTATTCTTTTTTAAATATAAAAACAAAGTAGCTAAGCAACTTTTACTTACAGCTATAATAATTAGCGTACCGATAGTGCTATATTATGGTATTGGTTATAGACAATTCGGTTACCGCTATTCATTGGACTTTTTACCGGTGCTATTTTTTTTGTTTATGATGTTATACCGGGAGAAAAATAACGAGCTATCCGTGGGCTTAAAAATAGTTATGATTATATCAGCCTTAATTAATTGGCATTTGCTTAGTACCACCGGCACATGAAAATAAATTTTTCCCATATCATAACGCATATATTACGCTGGCAATTCGTGCGTTTTTCAATTTCTGGCGCTGTTGCCACCGCCTTAGATGTGTCAGTATTATATTTATTAACAGAATGGGGGCAGGTGTGGTATTTGTTTTCAGCGGGTATCTCTTTTGTTTTGGGTAGTTTTACCCATTATTTAATTTCCCATTTATGGGTATTTAAAAGTCCGGCGGAAAACAAGGCCAGAAAATTTTTGTCTTTTTTTATAATTCATGCCAGTAATCTAGGTTTTAGTTTAATTCTGCTTTATGTTTTGGTTGAATATGCCGGATTATGGTATATACTGGCTAAACTTTTAACTGTGGCTGTAACGGTTATGATTAATTTTACTTTGCAAAAAAAAATCACCTTTAAATACTCGACGGCTATCTAATAACTATGGTCAATTCTGGCCTCAAGTGCGTTATCGCTGTTCCAACCTATAATGAAGTTGATAATTTACCATTATTGCTGGAGCGGCTTAGCCAAGTAGCTCGGAATTTTACTATTTTGATTGTTGATGATAATTCACCGGACGGCACGGGTGCGGCGGCAGAAAAACTTAAAACCAAATACAATTTTTTGGAAATAATTCATAATCAAGACAAAACCGGTTTGGGCGCGGCCTACCAATCTGGCTTTAAGTGGGCATTGGAACATGGCGCCGATATAATTGGTGAGATGGACGCAGATTTGTCGCACCAACCTAAGGAGCTGCCGCGGCTGATTAATGCTGTTTCAGCTGGCGCTGATATTGTCATTGGCTCACGGCGCATTCCGGGTGGTAAAATTATCGGCTGGTCGGCGTGGCGCCAATTCACTAGCTGGGCCGCTATGACAACTGCTCGGCTAATTCTAGGCCTCAAAACTAAAGATGTTACTTCGGGCTTTCGTTTATACACCAGAACCGCTTTGAATAAAATACCTTGGCCCAAGGTACAAAGTTCTGGCTATGCCTGGCAGGAAGAGCTGATTTTTTTAGCCGAACGAGCTAAACTTAAAATAGTGGAGATACCAATAACTTTTATAGATAGACAACACGGACAATCCAAATTAAGCTTTAAAGACGTCCAGGAATTTTTCTTAACTATTTTTAAATTGTGGCGTCAATAATATGACTTTTGATTTAAGCGCCTTAACGGCCGAAGCTATTATATCCGGACTACATTTAGCCTTTCCTTTTTTGGTAGTGTTGTTTGTGTATCTTACTTGGCGCCTGTTAACGGGATTAGTCGATTGGTTAATTTGGAAAAATAATAGCAGTTTGCATATCGTTAAAATCATAACTGAATTTACGGCTTTATTTATAATCATTTTTATTTTAAGTTTATTTATTATCATATCAAGTATCAGCTGGGTCAATGTCCAGGCCGATCCGATTTTGCTGCATTATAACAATCAATTGTTAATGAATTGGGATCGCCAATTATTTGGCAGTTACGTACCCTTTTGGCTGCAGTCAACTACTAACATTTGGAAAACTACATTTGATGCTCTAACCCCCTGGTTAATTAATACCTATAAAGGCCTATCGGCGATGTTAAGCCTTACCTTACTGATTGTATTGGCTTACAATTACCGTCATTTTTACCGCATGATATTGACGATCGTGCTAACAGTGATGATCAGCGTACCCATGTGGCTTTACCTGCCGGCGTTAACGCCGCGCGAGGCTTTCTTTGATAATATTCTTAAACTTCAGCCACCGGCCTCAATTCAAGTTGCCGTGGAACAATATCAACCTAATGGGGCATTAAAAAAATACTTCGGCTATATTAATGATATTAAACAAGACAATCCGACCGTGCATAAAGTGGTTACCACCATACCCAGCCTGCATGTGGCCTGGGGCACGGTCATAGTGTACTTCGCCATCAGCGCTTGGCCGATTTTGGCGGTGTTCGCCGTACCATATTGGCTGTTCAACATACTGTCCACGATGATTACCTTACAGCATTATGCGGTAGACGCAGTGGCGGGCGTAATCGTGGGTGTGTTGGCTATATTTATTACCCATTTATTAATAAAAAAATCAGACCAAGAGTCTGATAAAGATAATACTATCAATCAGATAATTTACAATGATGTGCAGTTAATAAAGCGGGCGTGGGAGAAAATAAGAAGATATTTAACTGAAACGGTTTTTCGGCCTTAAGGTAAACAACAAACGAGCGGCGCAATACAATCTAGCGGCCCTAGATTTTTATCGGGCGTACACGATGTCAGGCATGCTAAGCCATCATTAGCGCAGATAGTCCGGGGGGGCTGGCAAGTTTTGTTTACACGATCACAAACTAGTGACTGGTCGGTACAGCACTGGCTATCATAAGCGCAGGTTTGCCCAGCTTGATTACAAGCGGACGAAACTGATCCAACACTTTTAGCAACGTTAGTAAAAATAAAGTTGGCGATGATATAAGATGAAAAAATTAACGCTAGGCCGACTACCGAACCAGCAATAACTTTTTTGGCCTGGTTAATTTTTTCTTCATTGCCCGCCGCGGTCAGCCACTGCCAGCCGGCGTATAATATTAAAATCAACGCCACCACTCCAATGACGCTCAAAATAATTTGAATGACAGTGGCGATAATTGCCACGGGTGTAGGCACCCCAGTCGGTAAAGCTTTCCAGGCGGCATCATACAAGCCGAATTCATCCTGTGCTAAAACTGCGGCTGGCCAAAACCACAGGGCGCTTAGTATTAAGCTTAATGTTTTATAAATTATTTTCATGGTTATTAGTATAGCGCTGGAACACTAGATCATTATAACAATACAACATGCTAACAAAATAACATTTTGATTATTGTCATTGCGAGGAGTGTAGTCAAGACAGATGGCACTTTTGTTCTACGTCATTGCGAGGGAGAGAAACGACCGACGCAATCTCTAAAATTCTGTTTTAGATCGCTTCGTCCGCCCCGGGCGGAGACGAAGCCATCCCTATGGGAGATCACCCGCCATTCGGCCTTGCCGTTCGAGGCCCCGAGGCCCGAGCGGGAGCTCATGGCCGAGAGGCCGGGTGACAATCTCCCCTAAATTAGATCGCGTCGCTTCGCCCAGTCTGACTTGGCTTCGCTCGCGATGACATACTGAAGCATATGAGCAATGGCAAATAGCATATTATGGATGGCAGCAAGCCTGCCCACCAGAACATCCCAATTCATTAGCAGCACCTAATAAATATCCCGGTGCCGCGCAGGCCGCGGGTAAAGTGCAAAAACCACCTTGACTGCTGCAAGTAAGCCCCGTACCAGCTGGGCCAGTTAAGGTACTTTTCTTAATGCCAGTAAAAATAAAAAAGGTGATGGCATAAGAAGCTAATATAATAAGTAAACCAATCACGGCATTACCTATCATTTTTTTAGCTTGTGAAATTTTTTCTTCATTGCCCGACGCCGTCATCCACTGGAAACCCGCATAAATAATTAAGACAATAAATACTACCCCCAAAAAACCCAAAACGATGTTGATAATCTTGGCAGTAACGGTAATAGGATCAGAACCCATTGGTAGCCCGGCTGCCTCAGCAGTTAATCTTAAACCCGGATCAACAAAAGGAGTATTGGGGGGTGTATTTTGCGCCCAGGCGATACTTGGCACCAAAATAGCCGTCATTATAAGTATTAATAATAGTTTTACGAATCTGCTCATCACTATTAATATATCACGAACAAATAAACTATAACAGATTAAAACCCCGCCCTTTCCTAAGAAAGAGCGGAGTGATATGAAAAACAAAATTAATACTAGATCCGGCCACCGGCACCAGTTTCGTTAATCAAGTTACCTACAACAAATGCCGCAATGGCGTAAGCCGCTAAGACAATCACCAAACCAATAACCGCCGCACCCATCATTTTCTTGGCTTGACCAATCGCTTCCTCGTTGCCTGCCGCCGTCATCCACCTAAATCCAGCATAAAGAATAATAACAACAGCAATTACACCCAAGAACCCAAGAAGGATGTTAATAATGTTAGCAACGGTTTCTATAATTGGTACCTCCGTTCCTAAATTAGTATTGACGGCAAAATTATCTAAGCCACCATTAGTTCCCTGCGCCAAAGCCGCTGGAGCAGATAATAAGAAAGCGGCAATTGATGTCATGAATTTTTTCATAATGTCACCTCACTTTCATGTAAGATATTCAATATAACACTTTAACAATATAACATACTAACAAAATAACATTTTTTTGTCTTGTCATTGCGAGGAGTCTAGTCAAGACAGATGGCATTTTTGTTCTACGTCATTGCGAGGGAGAGAAACGACCGACGCAATCTCTAAAATTCTGTTTTAGATCGCGTCGTCCGCCTTGGGCGGGACTCGCGATGACATTATTTTTTTATATTGCTATCTTGTTAGCATATTTAACTGATTAGAGTATACCACAAAAAAGAATTTTGTGCAAAAAATAATCATCCCCTCCGATGGACACCGGGGGGATGATTTGAAAAAACAAAATTAATATTAGATGGCGCCACCAGTTTCCGTAATCAAGTTGCCAACCACAAACGAAGCGATGGCATAAGCCGCTAAAATAATCACCAAGCCTATCACCGCCGCGCCCAACATCTTTTTGGCACCAGCAATCTTTTCTTCATTACCGCCAGCTGTCATCCACTGGAAACCAGCTACGATAATAATGATAATGGCAATTACGCCCAAAAAGCCGAGCAAGATGTTAATGATGTTAGCGACTGTTTCAATTACCGGCACATTAGTACCCAAATTGGTGTTCCCTCCAAACGTATCAAGACCACCGTTTTGAGCTAAGGCTGCTGGAGCATACAACATGGCCGCAGAAATAGCCGAAATAAANNTAACTTCACGATTCTAGATTCTAGCTTCTAGATTCTAGCTTCTAGCTTCTAGATTCCAGATTCATTATTCATCAACAGTATACCACAAAAGTCCAAATAATGCAACCTATTTAACAACATAACATACACGGTGTCATTGCGAGAAATCCCGCCGATGGCGGGATGACCTGCCCGCTCGCAAGTTTGCGTTGCAGGCGGGCGAAGCAATCTTTATGTTAATTGGGATCGCTTCGCTTCGCCCAGTCTAACTGGGCTACGCTCGCGATGACATTGTTTTCTGCTATTTTGTTATATTGTTAGCCTGTTAAAATGTTAGAATGCTAACGTGTTATATTGTAAAAGTTTAAGGTTCGGGAAACAATTCGGGATATAAAGCCCTAGCCGCAGAACAGTCTAACCCTTGAATATACTGCACGGGGGCATAACATTTATTTCCTTCTTGCAATAAATCACACTGACAACCCCATATCGGTACCGGATCTCTATAACTTCTAAAAAATGATTGCGTGCATTTACTGGCCTTAACTCTATCTTGTTCTTGGGGCGGCAGTGACGGATCGTCACAACTCGGTGATATGGTTTGCCGACAACAACCATAATCACTACAGGTTTCCCCGCGATAAAATTCACCGCCGAGCGTGGTACAAAAAGCTTGATTACCCTCTTCACATAATCCTAGGTGAAAACAAGCGCCATTTACAGTAGTTGGATCTACCCCCACATCAGTTGGGTATTGTTCTTGCGTAGCAACCGGGGCCTCGCCACTTTTTAACAAAGTGTAAAATGGAGTGAAAATAAAATTTAAAATTACATAGCTACCTAAGATCGCCACTAACCCTAACATCCCATAAAGAATAGTCTGCCGGGCTTTGGCAATTTTTTCTTCATTACCAGCGGCGGTCATCCATAACCAACCGGCATAGACAAAAACTAAAATAGTTAAAGCCCCTAAGCCAGACAATAAAAATCCCAAAATTCGCCCACCATAAAATTTCGTCACCGCGGTCGGATCAGCTAAATTAATATGCAACGGGTCCACTAAACCTGGGGTGGCAATTAGCCCAGTCGTCTGGTAGTTTGTTAAAACATTAATTAAAGTTATTAAAATAAAATAACTGCTGGTAGCCACCACCATACCCACCGCCGCGTACATTAAAATAGTTTTGCCTTTGGCAAATTTTTCCTGATTGCCGGCGGCGGTTAAAATTCTAAAACCACCCAATACAAAAAATACCAAAGCCAATACTCCGGTAAAAAAAGATAGCGCGCCGACAATACGGGCGAATATCTCTACCGCACCGGCTACCCCAACACCTACGCGCGTACCCAAAGGATTATCCAAAGCCACACCTTGAGCATAAGTAAAAACCGGCAATAAAATTAATAATATAGGCAAATACTTGATTTTCTTTATCATAATAATCTAATTATTCCGCCAAACAACAAAATTTACCATTTTCGGAACAATAAAGCGACATATCAAAACCGGTACTACAATTTGCCTCAATCTGACAAGAATTAGGGGCAGCGCATGGTCGAGCGCAGGTGGCAGACCCAAATTGGGTTACGCAAACGCCAGCTTGGCCATTGGTTATACAGGCCCTACCTTCGGGTTGCCCTTTGCAATAATTAGGGTCGCTGGGTTTGCGACAATAAGTTTGCGCCCAAGCTGAACCGTTAAGAATAGTATTTAGACCAGTGGTGGTCCCTGACGGAGTTAATAAAATACCAATTAATACATTAACCAAAAAGTAGCCGGCTAAAACTATTACTACTCCAAGGATAGTTGTGCCAATTAACTTTTTAGATTCGCTAATTTTGGTTTCATTACCGCCGGCGGTTATTAACCCTTGCCCAGCCCAAATCATCATAATTAAAGCCAGGCCGCCAAACAGCGACAAAATAACTTTTTGCAGTATTACAAATAAATCTATCCAATCACAAAATCCGCAGCTGCCGTCGGCGGCGCAGGAAATATTACCGACGATTCCCTTTTTAATGTCAAAAGTTTGAGCGCCGACCATTGACGGCAACACTAGCACTACTAAAAGCAGCGCCAATATGATCCAGAATTTTTTATTTAGTTTGAACATCTATTTTTCACATTAACATTATTACAATATAACACAATAACACTTTAACAAAATAGAATATTTTTTAATGTCATTGCGANNCTCGCAATGACCATGAATAGAGTCGTTATGACAAAACCAAATATCATTTTGTTAGTTTGTTAAATTGTTATATTGATTCATTATCGCGGCGCTAAGGTTTGGGTAACTTGTTTGGCTGCCAAGGTTAAAGCTTCAGTTAAACTAGCGCCTGAATTAGCGGCCCTGATCATAGCCAGTAAAGCTTGGCGCGCGGCGGCGCTATCATAGCCGCGATACCAAGTGCGACTTGATAACACTTGGCTGGCCGCGCTGGCTAAATCAAAATCTTCCATTTGTTCGGCTATCACTGCTCGCAAGGCGGTGGTTTTACCGGCGGAGGCTAAATATTTTTTATTTTCCTCTGGTTTGGTGGCGGCAAAATATACCAACTCCCAAGCCTCATTAGGGTGCTTGGATTTAGCTGCCACTGCTTCAATATTATAATCGGCGTAATAAACTGGTTGGACGCTGCCGGCAATTTGCGGAAAAGTGGTTATGGCAAAATTTAGCCGCGGTGCCTGCCGGCGAATTACTTTGGCATCAGCTAAATAACCAAAATAATAAGCTAAACGCCCGCTGATAAAAGCATCTAGGGATTTTAACTCGTCCTCGGACCAAGTATAAACCTCTTTGGTGGGATTCGAAAAATCAGTAAAAAACCGCAACGCATCCTCACCGGGTAAAAAGTCTTGGCCGGAACTTGATATGGGCTGGTCAAAAGTAGCTCTGGTGCCAACATCATTGGTCATTACGGTACCGCTTTGCATCATTAAAGCGGATAGCAATTCAAAAGCTAATGGTAAATTATTAGCCTCGCCTAAGGCCGTGCCATATTGAATAAAACGCCCGCTCTTATCCACCAGCGCCAGCGCCGCCACCTGGTCTTTAAACTCGGTCCAGTCGCCAGCTGGTTCGGCAATATTAGCCCGATTCAGCAAATCGCGATTATAATACGTAACAATTGTATCTAGAGCCAATGGTAAACCATAAATTTTGCCGTTAGCCACCACATCGGCTTTAACAGTATCAGCAAACAAGCCGCCTAAATCATTTATGGTTGGCAACTTGGTAGTATTTTTATGAACGACCTGGTCATTTCGAAAACCTTCATAGGTAACGTAAGGCACCTGAACAGTTGCGGGCGCGGGCAATAAATTGTTTATGCGCGCGCGCCAATCGCCCACTGGTAAGGACACAATGTCAGGTCCGGCATCCCGCGCCCAGGCGTTTAATAAGGCTAATTCATACTCGGCGGGTCGTAAAACTTTTACATTAACTGACACATTGGGATGCAGCGCCTGGTATGAACCAATAATTGCATTTAAATCTTCCGGCGCATCTGCCATACGCCACCATTCTAATTTCATCGGTTGCAATAATAGCTTGTCACCCTTGGTTCTAAAAACACTATAAAGCAATGGTCCTAATAATATCAGTACCAATACGCCTATAAAAGCGAATAAACGCCACGAGCGGAACATACTTTTATTTTAATCCTTTAAGATAATCTTTGAAAGGTTGCTTTAACTCGGGATGAACTTGCGCTAATTCTAAATTGGCTTTTAGCCACCCGAGTTTAGAGCCGGTATCAAAATACTTGCCGGTAACCTCACGCGCATATACAGTTTGTCGAGGTAGTAGTTTTTTTATGGCGTCCACCAACCACAACTCACCGTCTTTACCGACCTTAGTTCTGGCTAGGGCCGAAAAAATATCGGGCGTTAAGATATAGCCTCCCAAAATCGCCAGGCGTGACGGCGCCTTGAGCGGACCTGGTTTTTCTATAATATCTTTGACCTTATGCACCCCCCGGCCCAGGGGTGTGGTTTTTAAAATGCCATAACGATTAGTATCATCATCTTGAACTTGGTAAGCCGTTACCACTGGCGACTGGTATTTTTGATATACTTCTAACAATTGTTTAAGGCGAGGTTTATGCGGACTATAAAAAAATTCATCACCCCACAATACCGCGAAGGGTTCGTTGCCGACAATATCCTTAGCGCACCACACCGGCGTGCCGTTGCCATAAGGGCCTTTTTGTCTAATAAAAATAAAATTGGCTAAGTCGGCAATTCGCTTAACCTCGGCCACTAATTTATTTTTGCCTTGTTTTTTAAGCCAGCCCACCAATTCGTAATTAGGACTAAAGTGGTCTTCTACTGCTCGTTTAGATGGACCCGTAACTAATATAATGTCGGTAATGCCGGCGGCTACCGCCTCCTCCACTACATACTGTACCACCGGTTTATCAACCACCGGCAACATTTCCTTGGGTTGGGCCTTGGTGGCGGGCAGGAAGCGCGTGCCGATGCCAGCCACCGGAATAACGCATTTTCTAATTTTAGACATAAACTAACTTAAAAATATCACAAATCAGGCCAAAATTAAACTTACCGCGCGAATTAAAAACCCTTTATTAGCCTAGCCAATCGGCTACTTTCTGCCACAAAGTAAATAGACTAAAACCTCCGAAAATCAAAAAAATCAGTAATAGTACCACCCGCCGCCATAAACGCGGCTTTAACTCTTGCGGCAGCACTTTAAGGTTCATTAAATTAACCAATCCAATATGGGCAAACATGGCCACGGCATTTATAACCGCGCCAATGACAATTAAAGTCCGGGGCTCATAAATATTAAGTAAAAAAAGTACCATACCAAAAGCAATTTGCAGCCACAAAAAATAGAAATAAACTTTGGACAAATTGATTTCACCGGTATGCCCAATTTTATTAAGCGCCCAGTTCTCGGCCATAATGCGCGAGCTGGAATCCAGTACCCCCAACTGAGTTTGCCACAACATTACTCCCACTACAAATAAAAATAATATTCCCAAAATCGGCCCGGCGGCCAAACGCACCATATTACCTTCGTTAATGACAAAATTTATCCCCGCGGCGTTATCAGGCAAGCCGAAGGCCGTCACAAAACTCAATACCATCAGCATGGCAATACCCAAAAAACCTAACAACCAGAAAATTAACAGGTGCTCGGCGTTAATACGCCGCCACCAAGTTGCAAAAGTTTTTAAATTGGCCGAATTAATTTCAAAATCTTCGCCAGTTAATTTTAAAACCTGACGCTCCCGAATGTTCTTAAACAGCCCACTAATTTTTTGAGCGTAATGACCCATACCATAGCCTTTTTCCTTTATATAAATGGACTGGCTTAAATTTAGATTTCCGCCGGCGCCGGAATAAGCAAACGCGGCCAAAAAAGTCGCCAAACTTAAACCAGCCGGAAACCAACGGTAACCCTCACCCCTACCCACTAAACCTTGCGCCAAGGCCAGCCAATCAGTTGACCGGCTTAGTAAAATTACCAAAAAAATTACAAATGGTAGCCCAATAAAAATTATCGTACGAGTAGTTTTTTCCATTAACCCGTAAACCGTTTTGCCAGAGCTTAAAAGAAGCCCAATAAAAAGCAGCAAGCCAATGGCTAACCATTTAAAGTTAGTAAAACCTAGTATGGCTGCCAATACCTCGGCCGAGGCCGCGATAATGCCCGGCAAACCAAACCCCAAAAAAGTNNCGTTCAATTTCCATATTAATAAAAAACTGGCAAGTTATGCCTAAAAGCGCCGCCCAAGCTATGCCCAAGCCCCAATTACTTGTTAAATACGGCCATAAAATCACCTCACCCGAGCCAAAACCTAGAGCGAGGATAATAAAGCTTGGTCCTAATAATTTACGCAACGGTACAGCTGGGGGAAGTGGTTTAAAAGCAAACATAACTATATTAAAAATATCATAAATAAATAAAAAAAGAGAGCTTTAAGAGCTCTCTAGCGGTTTTTTAAGAACCGCGTACATGGCTTTTCTGATATAGCAGGGCTTGCCATCTGCCCTGGCAATTACCTGACGGACCCAAACCCAGCCGAAATTTCTGTTTCGCTTTCTGTGCTGGCGTTTGGCGGTGACGGTCACTGTGACTACGATATAATCGCCCACCTTGAGGGGCCGCAAAAACCGGGCATCGTATTTCACGTCGACCAGTCTGTGAATACGCATCCACCCAGACACACCAACCACACCGGCTGCCTTAGCCAATACCGATGGCGCAGGCATGACCCCAACTTGCCGGGCCGCGGCTGCTTCGTCCTCGTCCCAGTCTTCCTTGTATAACTTGATATGCCCTTCACGCATTCTCCGGCTTAGCCTTACCGGCCGGGAAATCAGTGTATCTCCGAGTCTGACATCTTCAAAATAAGCCCGTCTTTTTTTGGCTTTCAATGTACACCTCCTATTTTTTATTTTTCAATTGTTTCAAGCTAGTAACCAATCTTCTCATAAGATAAATACAAAGTCAACCAGCGCCCGGCCCGGCGTACTACTTTCTTATTTAGGCAAATAGGAAAGTAGTAATCGTTACTATTCTCCTATTCGCGCGAATTAGAGCTAGATGGTTTGTCGGCTGGAGAGCCAGGTACAATATGTTGCACCCGGCCAACTTGGCCAGTGGTAAGACGAACTTTAATACCATGAGAATGGAATGGCGAATTGGTTAGAACCGCCTGTACAATACCACGAGTTAACCGGCCAGTGCGCTGATCTTCTTTCACAATAATATCCACTTCTAACCCCGGTATAATATTTTCCCTAATCTCTCCGGTCATTATATTTTTTTCCCCACCAAGATTTAAGCCTATCCCATAGCGCCAAGCGAACGCCGAAGAATTCTAAGCCGATAAAAATAAGCCAGGCGCCGGGACTAAATGGAGTAACCAGTGCTATAAATCCTAGGATTATTAATAGTACACCGGCCACCTTCCTGGCTCGAGAACCGGGGGGGAATACTTTTTTAAACCAAACTAGTAAAGTCATCATCAATTTATATTATAACTCTTCACTATTCGCCTATTCGCGCGAATTAGCGCCAGGTTACAGATAGCTGATTATGGACTTTAGCAAGCCGGCTGGTAAAGGAACTAGGTGATAAAAAACCGACAAACTGCGTTGGTCTGATTCGACAATATCCGCCGCCTTTAATATCGCCAAATGTTTTGAGGTCGCTTTCAATGATAGCTTGATGGCCGCCGCCATGTCCCCGACAGCGGATTGTTTGTAATTTTTAAGATGCTTAATAATAGCCAACCGACGCCGATTTGCTAAGGCCTTCAAGATTCGTTCAGTTTGTTTCATAACCTCCTCATTATACACCAGAAGTTACTATTCGCCTATTCGCGC
>DOPF01000030.1 GCA_003512705.1 Patescibacteria group bacterium | reverse complement strand
CAAGACAATTGGAAAGTGCCCTGAGCTATGAGCTTGTCGAATAGTCGAAGGGAAATTGGGTGGAACCGCCCTGTCGCCCAAAGCGATCTGGACCCCAAATGATTCTAATCATTTGTGTTGTTTATTTTATGAGGGTGAAAAAAGCTGTCCCGAACGCCAAACTTCAAATATCATTAAAAATTCTTTTAATGAATAATAAGGGGAAGTTTTTGCTTTTACGCAACAGACTCGATGGCTCACTGGCGGGAACCTTTGACTTTCCTGGAGGACGCATAGCGGAAAAAGAGATCGGGATGCCTTTTGATATTATTCTACGACGTGAATTAATCGAGGAACTTGGGCCTGGGGTGCATTTAAGCATTAAACCATCACCCATTGCCATCGGTCGTCATAAATATACTGATCGGCTTGGCACAGCCAACCACGTTGTATGGCTACTATTCCCTGGAACCTATAAAAATGGCGCGATCAAAATTTCTTCTGAGCATATTAGCTACCAATGGAAAAAAATAACTAAATCAAATTTAAAAAAACTTTTTATTAAAGGAGCGCTTGATGTTGCGCAAAACCTTTTTAAACATTAATCTATAGTTTATATGACAAGCCAGTTAGAATCTAAACGCCACTCTCTCGCCCACTTACTCGCCGCCGCGGTAATGGAGTTATGGCCCGATACTAAACGAACGATCGGCCCGGCGATTGATGATGGTTTTTATTATGATTTTGATTTTGTAAATAAAATCACCGAGGCGGATTTGGAAAAAATTGAAGCCAAGATGCGGGAGATTTATAAAACCTGGGATAAATTTACCGGACGCGAGGTGACGGCAGCCGAGGCTAAAAAGGAGTTTAAGGGCAACCAGTATAAATTGGAACTGATAGATGAATTTTCCCAAGACGGTTCTAAACTGACTTTTTACCAATCAGGCGAGTTTGTAGACCTGTGCCGCGGCGGACATGCTGAAAGTATGAAAGATATAAAGCCTGATTCATGGAAGCTAGATAGAATTGCCGGCGCGTATTGGCGCGGTGATGAAAAAAATAAAATGTTAACCCGCATTTACGGCCTGGCTTTTGACAGTAAAAAAGAACTGGATGAATATATTAAACTAAGAGAATTAGCTAAGGAGTGCGATCACCGCAAAATTGGCAAGGAATTAAATCTGTTTGCATTCTCCGATTATGTTGGGCCTGGATTACCGTTGTGGCTGCCTAAAGGCACGGTGATTGCTGAAGAATTAGAAAAACTGGCCAAAGAAACAGAATTTGCCGCTGGTTATTCCCCGGTCAAGACTCCCCATATCGCCAAAGAGAGTATGTATAAAACTTCTGGCCATTTGCCTTATTACGCCGACACTATGTTTCCACCAATGATTATGGATGAAGACGGTGTTAAAACCACTTATTATTTAAGGGCCATGAACTGCCCACATCATCATCAAATCTACGCCGCCGAACCCCGTAGCTATAGAAGCCTACCCTTGCGTTTGGCGGAATACGGCACAGTCTATCGGTACGAAAAATCGGGCGAGTTGTTTGGGTTAATGCGTGTAAGGATGTTAAGCATGAACGACGCTCATATTTATTGCACGCCGGAGCAGTTTGCCGACGAGTTTAGGGCTGTGAATAATATGTATTTAAAATACTTTAAACTTTTCGGTATTGATAAATACGAAATGCGTTTTTCCACGCACGACCCCAAAGAGCTTGGTAAAAAATTTGTGGATGAGCCAAAGTTGTGGAAGGAAACTGAAGATTTGGTGCGCAAAGTTATGAAAGCTAGCGGCATTAAATTTATAGAGGTGCCCAACGAAGCGGCTTTTTACGGCCCCAAAATAGATGTACAGGTTTGGAGCTCTATTGGCCGAGAATTTACACTAACCACCAATCAAGTTGATTTCGCCCAACCGCGACGGTTTGATTTGAAATACGTTGATAAAGGTGGGGTTGCCAAAACGCCCCTGTGCATTCACCGCGCTCCCTTGGGCACACACGAACGATTTATTGGTTTCTTAATTGAACACTACGCCGGCGCCTTCCCCACTTGGCTTTCTCCGGTGCAAGTAAAAATATTGCCAGTGGGTTCAGCCCATCATGATTACTGCTATAAGCTGGCCCAAGAGCTTAAAGACCACAAGATTCGCTGCGAAGTTGACGATGCTAATGAAACCATTGGCAATAAAATAAGAAAATCCGAACACGAAAAAATACCATACACTTTAGTGGTCGGGGATAAAGAAATTAAGAGTGGCGACCTAGCAGTTCGAGTACGCGGTAAAAAAGAATTGGAAAATATAAAAAGCGATAAGTTTATCGCTAGACTCTTAAAGGAAATATCCGAACGTAAATAAAAACCGTCACCCAATAAACGGATAATGGTTTGATAGCCGGCTTAAGAAATTTTTTACTTCTTTTTGGCAGCCCCGCTTAAATAGTCAAGACACTTTGACTAATAAGGTACTGGGTTATTAGAGGTTTTTATATTAATTGACTTTTGTCCCGGCCGGGACAAAAGTCAATCAGGTGAAAATGGTAAAATTTGGGACCAGGCACATAAATATCTTTTAACCAATATGTTTGATTAAAAAAGGCTGCCGCNNGGATCAGAACCGGCAGATCAACCGGCTTCTGCAGCACGACGTCTGCCCAGAGGTGATAAACCGAGAGGATGTCGCCACCGGTTATCACCATGATTGATACGGGGGGTGCGATTGAGTGAACCTTCCTCAGGAACGGAATGCGCCCACGGCCATTCGTAATGATGAGATTGGGCCTCATTTCCCCCACCTTAGACAGGGCGAACTCTTCGTCATCACCAACATAAATGGAATCGCATCCTTCATCGCGTAGAACATCTTCCAGGAGATGTCCAAATGTCGGGTCTACCTCGAGAATAAGTACTTTGGTCAATTTAGTGCCTTTCAGTTGTGAATGTATTTGTGATTTAGTTTTATAAATAACAATACATTGAATATATCAAATTGTCAAGCGCGCTTAGGTAACCNNCGCGCGACACTGAGCAACAAGCCCTTCGGGCTTGCGACTCTGGTTCCCCAATGCTAAACATTGGGGCTTGTCGTCGAAGTGTCAAGCCTGCCCAAAGCCTACTTATAATCATAGCTCTTATCACCGAAACAAAACATTGATATTTTTTTGCTTAGTAAAATCCATACTGAATCACATCAACCATTCACTCATAACCACTTTTGTCACGATCGTGAGTTTTCAGCGCCGATAAAATCTGTTATGGTGTAAGTATTATTTGTTTGCGACCAATAGTATTATGGCTGGGGGCTTAGGCTAAGGCTTGATTTTAAGCATCATTTCCAATAGACTACTACCTATGCCCACAAGTACCCCTAAATATCACCTCCTAGCTCTTGGCTGCCAAATGAATGTGTCCGATGGCGAGCGCGCGGCTAAAGTTTTGGAAGATATTGGTTACACTAAAGCGGCTTCGGAAACCGAGGCTGATTTAATGATGGTTATTGCTTGTTCTGTGCGCCAATCAGCTGTGGATCGCGTCCATGGTAAAATTGCAACCTGGGAAAAATTAAAAAAGAAAAAAACACTCGTTACTATTTTATCTGGCTGCGTTTTGCCGCACGACAAAGAACGCTTAGGTAAGCGCTTTGATTTGGTGTTAGATATAAAAAACCTTCTTAACTTGCCAGCCGAATTAGTAAAACTTAAAGACAGTAAATTACCGCCAGAACAAATCGGACTCCATCAAGAAAAATATGCCGACAATTATTTTGCCGTACGACCTAAGTATTCCAACGGCTTCCAGGCGTATGTGCCAATTATGACCGGCTGTAATGCCTTTTGCACTTATTGCGCTGTCCCCTACACTCGCGGCCGCGAATTGTCACGTCAACCGCAAGATATTTTAACCGAAGTAGCGCAACTGGTTAAACATGGCTATAAAGAAATTACTTTACTCGGGCAAATCATCAATAAGTATATGATTCAAGTGGATGATAAATTTATGGCCTGGCTGGAAGAGTTCAAAAAAGACAATAATATTCCTGATCTACCAGAACTACATTCCGAATACTTTACTGAAAAAAAATTATTTAAATTTCCCCAGTTATTAGCCTTATGCGCGTCGCTACCTGGCGATTATTGGCTGCGCTACACCTCATCACACCCCAAATGGTTTACTGATGAATTAATAGAAACTTTAGCTAAGTACCATAAATTACCTCACCACGCCCATTTACCTGTACAAGCCGGGCATGATGTGATTTTAAAAAGAATGCTGCGCCCATATACCATTGAAGAATATAAAAAAATAGTGCATAAACTTAGGATTAAAATACCCGACTTAGCCGTAACCACCGATTGTATTGTTGGTTTCCCGGGTGAAACGCGCGAGCAGTTTGAATCCACTCTGGATTTATTTAGAGAAATGAAATATGATATGGCTTTTACCGCGCAATTTTCACCCCGACCCGGAAGTGTAGCCGGAAAGTGGGAAGACGATGTGCCACACGCAGAAAAGGAATTTCGCGAAAAAGAATTAACTGATGTGTTAAGACAAACAACCTTTGATCACAACCAGGCCCTGCTAAACACTAAGCAGAGAGTTTTGATTTATAAAACCAGTAAAAAAAATACGGGGTTTGAAGCCGAGGGACGAACCGGCGGTATGAAGCCGATTCGTTTTACAACCCCAACTGATATGACTGGACAGTTTGTAAACGTAAAAGTCACAAAAGCCGAGCCCTGGCATTTAAAAGGTAACTTAGTAAACCCGCACACTTATTTGTAAGTGATTTTAATTAACTAATATAGCAATGAATAGTAAATTTGTCAATAAACCACAACTTATTGCCATAATTGGCCCTACCGCCAGCGGTAAAACAGATTTAGCTATTAAATTAGCTAAAAAGTTTAACGGTGCTGTTATTTCAGCAGATGCACGACAAATTTATAAAGGTATACCTATTGGCACCAACCAACCCCAGGGCAAATGGCAAATGGCCAAGGATAAATTACTTCAGGCGTTGGGTGAACGCAAAATTTATCTTGTTCAGGGTATCCCTCATTTTTTTATTGCTACATTCAAGCCCAACCGCCGCTACTCGGCATTCGACTACCAGCAATCCGTTTATCGTTTACTCCCAAAGCTATTAGCTAGTGGCTATTTACCTATATTGGTTGGCGGAACCGGTCTTTATATTTCCAGTATTGTTGAGGGCTATGAATTCCCTAAAGGCAAACCTAACCTAAAATTGAGGGAGAGGCTAGATAAATTGTCCACAATACAACTATTAAAACGACTTAAAAAAATTGATCTAAATACTTATAAAAAAATTGATAAAAAAAATCGTCGCCGGATTATAAGAGCTTTGGAATATTGCCTCTCCACCAAAATCCCCTTTTCACGCGATCGCATAAAAAAGGGATTAACTGACCATTTGATTCTTGGTTTAAATCCCAGTCGGGAAAAGTTGTATAAAAAAATTAACCAGCGGGTTGATAAAATGATAAAGCGGGGTTTGTTAAAAGAAGTTAGGCGGCTCATTAAAAACTATCCCCGTTCCCCCGCCTTGGCCACTATAGGCTATCAAGAATTAGTATCCGTAATTAAAAGCAGCGCCGAACTTAGGCCGGCGGTTAATTTAATAAAACAGCACACCCGAAATTTTGCTAAACGTCAAATGACTTGGTTTAAAAAAATGCCTAAGGTTTTGTGGTTCGATAACGCCTCGGCGGTCATTAAATTTTTTAAGAAATAAAAAAGCCCAAGTTATCATATTGACTAACTAGGGCTTTATTTCCTCGGGAATAAGCAGCTGCAAATTTTTGCTACGGTAAATTTCGCGCAGTATAGCATTGGGTTTGCGACCGGTGCGCTCCGACATAGCTATTACAGCAATAATTATATAGCTTGGTCGACGATGTGGCTCGTGTAAGTCACCAGCCGCAATAACCCAGGTTACTATTTTTTTTACCTGATCCTCGCCAAACGTGGCTAGAATTTTATGGTATTCTCTCTGCCATTTTGGCCAATGCTTAGCGATTTCTTGGTTAACACGATCACCCACGCAGGTTGGGCAAACTGACGTACCGTCGGCCAATAATTCCTTATAAACTGCCGCGGCTGGGGTAGAGTGAACTAAACACTGCAGCAAAAATTTGTTGATGCAGTCAACACATACCTGAATGAAAGAGCGTGTGCCCTTGACATCAATCTTGACTATGGATTTGGTCTGCTCACTTTCATGATCCCCGAAACGGCAAGATAATTTCACTGTCATCTCCAATAAAATAAAAGGACTATTTGTAGCCCTAGACTAGCACAAAAATTAACCTATGTAAATCCCTAAGACTTAAGTGTATTTCGCAAAACTTTTTCGGCTTCAACTGGATCGGCCTTGCCCTTTGTTTCCTTCATAACTGCGCCCACCAGGAATTTAATAACCGGTTCTTTTCCGCCTTGAAACTGTTTAACTTGGTCGGGGTATTTGGCCATGACCTTACTTACCACCCCGGCCAAATCGGCGCTGTCGGCCGGCCCCAAATCTTCGCTATTTAAAATATCTTCGGCGTCTTTACCAGTGGCGACCATCTGTTTAAGAATAAGTTGGGCGTTGGTTGAATTTACTCGTCGCGACGCTACTAGCATTAAAAAATCAGCAAACTGACTAGTGGTAAAAGGTACCAAATCAATCGATTTATGAATTTCATTAAGCAAAGCAAATAATTTATGCACTAACCAATTAACAGTCAACTTGGCGGCCCGCTCCTTGTTTATATCCTCTCCGTGCGCAACCAACTGCTCAACCGCTTGCTCCATAAAGTCTGATAGATTATTATCATCAGCCAATATTTTAGCATCAATGGTTGATAATTTGTATTCTTTTTTAAATCGAGCAACTCGCGCTGGCGGCAATTCCGGTAATTCTTTTTTAATAGCATCAATATCCTTTTTTAAAAAATCCAATGGCGGTAAATCGGGCTCGGGAAAATATCGGTAATCATGAATTGCTTCCTTACTGCGCTGCTCTATACTTATGCCCTTATTTTCATCCCACCCGCGGGTAGTGGATACATTTGGCGGTGCGCCCTTTTGCCAAAGTTCCGTTAATCGACTTATCTCGTAGGCTAATCCCCTTTCCACCGAACGAAAAGAATTCAAATTTTTAAGCTCGATCTTGGTGTAGAGTTTTTTATCACCCTGGGGCCGTAAAGAAATATTAACATCTACCCGTAAATGCCCTTTTTCCATATCCGCGTCCGACACGTTCAAAGATTTCATAATCGCCCGCAGCTGCTGTAAAAAAAATTTCGCCTGTTCGGGAGAAGTAATTTCCGGTTTGGTAACTATTTCCACAAGCGGCGTGCCGGCCCGGTTAAAATCCACCAATGTTTCACCTTGGCCGTGCAAAAGTTTTCCTGTATCTTCTTCTAAATGCAGCCGTTCTATGCCAACGTGAGTTTTCCCCTGACTAGTTTCCACCTCCAGGTAACCGTCTTGCGCCAGCGGTTCGTCATACTGAGAAATTTGATAACCTTTTGGTAAATCCGGATAAAAATAGTTTTTTCTATCGAATTTCGAATGGGTGTTAACTTTTAAATTCAAAGCCAAGGCCGCTTTAATGCCAGCCCGCACAGCTTCGGCATTGACTACTGGTAAAGTTCCTGGGTGCCCCATACACACTGGGCAAATGGTAGTGTTGGGCGGCTGATTTTCACCAGTATTATCGCAACTGCAAAACATCTTTGATTTGGTCTTAAGCTGTACGTGAATTTCTAAACCAATAACAGGTTCTAACTTCATACGTATATTTTAGCATAAAAAAAAACACCCGGCACGCTTTGTTAAAACTAGCGTACCGGGTTTGATGGTGATGAGTTAATTACAGAATCCTGGGAAAGAGCGGCTTGGGCAACCGCGGCCTGGTGCTGATCGGCTCATCGTCCGATATTCTTTCCCACATACTGTGGGCAGCGCGACCTAATTCGGCGCATGCTTCAGCGGGCGCTGGGGGGGTGTGAGCAGCCGCATTGCTTGTGGCTTCGCGGGCTGCGATGCTGTCAAGGATTTTGTACAGACCTGCTTTATCTGTTTTGTGCATGGCTCCTCCAAGATTTTTTTATTTTTTGAGTTGTTTTTTTACGATTATAAAAACTTTATTGTGAATTTCTTTTGGGGTCAATAGCTTCTGCTGTTGGTAACACTCCACTACTGGAACCTTAAACATTTTTGAGACTTGTAAAAAAGACTGTTCGGCCTGCTTTAGGTGTTTTAAGTCGGCCTCATGAACATCTCGCTTCTTGCCCCGAATATAAGCGCGAGGCGTTTTTTTGTCAACTAGTTTTTGCGCAACCGCTGCGGGCATATGAACTAAAATATTTAAATCTGGTTTGGGGATACCCAAAATTTTATACTCCAAATTAAACAGCCACTGCCAGTATTTTTTCCGTTCACTTAAATTATTTATTTTTCCACCCTGATGTCCGGCATTGGATAATGTAAATCGATTAGATAAAACAATCTTCCCTTGACCTAACCGTTTTTTTATTTCCTTAGTCGCCTGAAATCTATCTAAAGCATAAAAAAAAGATGCCCGATATGGACCAACTTTATCCGCGCTACCGTACCGACCATTTAAATATTGTTCAACAAAATAAGCCGATGGCTTACCATACTGGGGAAAATCAACTGTGGCTACTTTGTAGCCTAAACGTCTTAGCGAATTTACTAATAATTTAAACTGGGTGGTTTTGCCTGACCCATCTGTGCCTTCTAGAACAATAAAATATCCTTGGTTACTTTTCATAAATAACAAACTTATAACTTACCCCCTGTTCTGACTGTTTATCAGATGCATTTTTTTTAATAAATCCCGGCGGCAGTGGCGGGAAATGCGTATCACAATCATATTCATTATCAATTTCTGTTAAATAAACTTTATGACAAGAGGGGTGCACAATACTTTCGGCATAGACCGAGGCTCCACCAATAACAAACACCTCACCCAAACCCGCGCCCAAACTAGACAACATATCTAGCGCCTCGTCCAACGACCCGGCGACTAATACGCCATCCGGCACCAGCATATCCCTGCGTCTAGTTAATATGACGTTTATTCTGTCTGGCTGCGGCCGGTATTTTTCTGGCAAAGACTCCCAGGTTGTTCGTCCCATAATCACGGCATTGGTTGTTCCGGGCTCAGCGGTGGTAGTAACCGCGCGGTAATGGTTCATATCCCCCTTGAGATGCCAGGGCAATTTATTGCCTATGCCAATACCTCGGTTATTATCAATCGCGGCAATGATTGAAAAATTCATATTCCAATATTTAGCAATTTAGCTAAATTAAAAAATGGTTAATAGTTTATTTAATAAGCGCCGGCCATTTGCGGTAAGGTGATAGTACATCTTTACACTCTTCTGCTCTTGGTCGATTAACTCAACTCCCTTTAATATACTCAAATGACGCGACGTTGAACCCATAGCTATTCGATTCAATCCTGCTAGTTCCCCGACAGTGGCGCTACCCACCTTAGCTAAATGCCGCAATATTGACAACCGCCGGTTGTTAGCTAGAGCCTTTAGCGTTCGTTCCATGTTACGCATATTACCCATCAGGTGATATTTAGCAATTTAGCTAAATTAAGAAAAGATAATGCTTAAATTACACAGCAATGTCAAACTTAATAAAGGGGTGGCACTGGTAATTTTCCAGTTTGAAATCAGAGATATCCAGTTCGGCCATTGGTTTTTTGGCTATGGTCAAGGTTGGTAACGGGAACGGTTCACGTTTCAACTGTTCTTTGACGCCATTAATGTGATTTAAATAAATATGGGCGTCTCCAAAGGTATGTGTAAATATTCCGGGAGTTAAGCCACATTCCTGGGAAATAATCATCATCAGTGCGCTGTAACTAGCGATGTTGTATGGCACACCAAGTGCCAGATCCGCACTTCGCTGGTACAACTGACAATCCAGCCGGCCATTGATTACGTAAAACTGAAACATGGTATGACAAAGCGGTGGAGCTGATTTGGTATGGAACATCACATCGGCCACATTCCAGGCGTTAACAATGATTCTCCGAGAGGTGGGCGTATTTTTTATTTGATCAACGGCGGCGGCGATTTGATCGTACACCTGACCGTCTTTGCCTTCCCAGCGGCGCCACTGCTTTCCATAGACCGGCCCCAGCTCACCCCATTTTTTGGCAAATTCATCATCAGTCTTTATCTTATCAATAAATTTTTTCATTTCTTCGCGCCATGCATCTGTATAAATTGGAAATTCTTTAGTTAAATTATTGGCTTTTAAATAATCCTGAAACGGCCACTCATTCCAAATATTGACATTTCTATCCACTAAATACTTGATATTAGTATCCCCTTTTAAAAACCATAAT
>DOPF01000068.1 GCA_003512705.1 Patescibacteria group bacterium | reverse complement strand
TGTCAAGTAGATGGCTGCAAAATTACCAAGTTATTCGGGATGAAACTGTCCTATTTTGAGTATTTTTTTAACATGCGGTTCTGTCAAAAAATCAGGATTAGTTTTAAGAATGTCACCGGCAGCATCGCGAACTATTTCTATCAGCCCGGTATTAGCCAAACTTGCCACTTTTAATGGCAGCCAACCCGACTGGCTGGTGCCCAACAAATCACCGGGGCCTCGTTGGCTTAAATCTTGTTCGGCTAAATCAAATCCATTTTGGTATTTAACCAAAGCCTCTAAACGTTTATCCGCCTTCGCGAGATGCCANNCGAACGGTGGATCACCCGAAGCGGGAGCGCCGGGTGATGCTTCGGCGGATTCCGCCGAAGCAATGGCGGATACCACAAGCGTCCCTCGACAAGCTCGGGATGGTGAGCGAAGTCGAACCATAAGCCCGTGGCGGCTTCATTGTCTTGATCTTGCCCATCAGCCATTAAGAGGCAATAACTGGGTAATTCACTGCGCCCGACTCGCCCGCGTAATTGATGCAGTTGCGCCAGTCCAAAATTTTGGGCGCCTTCAATAGCCATCACCGTAGCGTTCGGCACATCAATACCCACCTCCACCACGGTGGTAGAAACTAAAATCGGAGTTTGCCCCTGCGCAAAATTTTGCAGAGCCTGATTTTTTTCCTTGCCGGTCATGCGGCCATGCAAAACGCCAATAGCTATGTCGGGAAATATATTTTTTTCCAAACGTAATTTTTCTTCTTGAACAGACTTTTCACCTAAAGTGTCACCTTCGGCAATCAAGGGACAAATGATAAATACCCGGTGGTCAGCTAATACTTCCGTTCTAATCAATTGATAAGCTTTAGCCCGTCCAGCTTCGCTAACAATCTCGGTTTTAATTGGCCGGCGACCTTTGGGCAATTCTTTAATTAAAGAAATATCCAAGTCGCCGTAAATAGTTAAGGCCAGTGAGCGGGGAATGGGTGTAGCCGAAAGGGACAAAAGGTGCGGGGTAGTAACAGATTTTTTTATCAGCCAGTTTCGTTGCTCTACGCCAAAACGGTGCTGCTCGTCTATTATCAAAAGTCCTAAGTTGGGTACAGCAACATTATCGGTTAGCAGCGCGTGCGTGCCCACGATAAAGTTAATTTTTCCTTTAGCCAAATCATCTACAATATTTTTCTTACTAACCTTGTCACTTTGGCTAATATTTTTTTGCGATCTGGTAAATAAGGCAATAGTTATGGGAAAATTGTTAAATAATTTTTTTAAAGTGGCAAAATGCTGGGCGGCCAAAATTTCCGTGGGTGCTAATAACGCCACTTTAAACCCCGCATCTATAACATTTAGGGCGGCAATACCAGCCACTACCGTTTTACCCGCCCCGACATCTCCCTGTAATAGTCGGTTCATAGGTTTGGCCCCGGCCATGTCATTAATTATTTTCCAGGCTGACTTTTTTTGGTCATCAGTTAATGTCCAAGGCAGGTTACTGACAAATTGTTTGGTGCGGGCACTAAATGGTATGACGGGGGCGGGTTTAAGCGCGTAATCTTTTTTGGCGGCTAAGGCAGTTAATCGTAATAATAACAATTCATCAAACGCCAAGCGGTAGCGGGCTGATTTTATATCCTCGGTCTTGGTCGGAAAGTGCACTAACTTAAGCGCGGTTGATAAATTTAGCAGGGAATATTTTTTTAATACCGAACGCGGCAGCCAATCAGGCATGGTATTTACAGTTGGCATAGCCGCGTAAACTAACCGCCTTACTAGACGCGAAGTTAAGCCGCCGGTTAAGTGATAATTGGGAACTAGACGAGCGGTATGTAGCCTGGCCCCGGATACGGGTTCATAGGTAGGATTATCAAGTTGCCAGCCGTAATTTGATGGTTTTAAAACGCCGGCCAGTAATATTTCTTGGCCGATTTTTAGTTGTTTACTTAAATATGGTTGATTAAACCAAATGCATTTTACCGTGCCGGTCGCATCCCCGACTAAAGCCTCGGTTATATTTAAACGCCGTTTGTAAGATCGTCGACTCTGGATTAAGCGTATTTTGCCGCGTACTGTCACCTTGGCATTCACGGGAATTTGGTCAATTGGCGTTATATGAGAAAAATCATCGTATTTATAAGGNNNNCGGATGGTGGGCCCGTCGAACCACAAGTTTTTCTTTGGCGGAGTTCGGATTACTGAAATTCTAGCGAATTTCAGTCTTGGCGGCAAATTCTTTGTTCTTTATAATTTGTAAAAAGAGAACCCGCTAGGTCCGAAGACGTAGCGGGTAAGCAGTTGGTCTGCTTAGTCCGTTGATTAGGAACTTCTCAGGCCGCAGCTTTCTTGAGCTTGTCGACCTGAATTGCTACCTCAACTTCCAACTCGGTCGGCTTGGCTACGAATTCCTCGTGCTGGCCGATTGAGACACCTTTGACGGTTTTAGCCGTCTCGGGCTCTTTCAACATCGCCTCCTTGTCTATCTCCTCCTTCGTCCTGATAAACCGCTTCAGTTTGAGCGATTTCAGGCTTTTCAGAATTGATTCGACACCGCGAAGCGTCACAGATGGCGGTGTCATGCGCCAGCCGAAGGTGCCTGTTGGCACTTCAACTGTCTTGCGCTTACCACTATTGGTCAGCTCATCGCGATGGGCTTC
>DOPF01000024.1 GCA_003512705.1 Patescibacteria group bacterium | reverse complement strand
GGCAAGCTAGTGAAGAGCTGCGTTTAAAATATCGCTATCTTGACCTGCGCCATGAACGTATGGCTAAGAATATAAAATTAAGGTCAGATGTTATTAGGTATGTAGTTGATTTTTTAACTGATCACAACTTTACCTACATTCAAACGCCCATGCTGTCCAAATCCACTCCTGAAGGCGCCAGGGATTATTTAGTACCTTCTCGGGTGCATCAAGGTAAATTTTTTGCCCTGCCCCAATCGCCACAGCAATACAAGCAGCTGTTAATGGTAGCTGGTATGGAGCGGTACTTTCAAATCGCGCCTTGTTTTAGAGACGAAGACGCGCGGGCTGACCGTAGTCCGGGCGAGTTTTATCAAATTGATATGGAAATGTCATTTATGTCGCAGGCAGAAATTTTGGATTTAACCGAAGACATGTTTACTTCCATGATAAAGAAATTATTTACAGATAAAAAAATAACGAACGAACCGTGGCCTAGATTAAAATATGCTGAGGTTATGAAAAAGTACGGTACCGACAAACCAGATTTAAGAAAAGATAAGAATGATCTAAACGAATTAGCTTTCGCCTGGATAGTGGATTTCCCTTTATTTAATAAACAAACTAAGGAGGATTTTTTCTTTGGTTCTGGCAAAAGCCAATGGGCGCCTTCGCACCATATGTTCACCGCGCCCAAAGAAGAAGATGTTCATCTATTAGATAAAGAGCCAGGAAAGGCCCATGCTTATCAACATGACCTGGTCTTAAATGGTTTGGAAGTAGGCGGCGGAAGTATCAGGATTCACAATCCTAAAGTCCAAGAAAAGATTTGGGATTTGATTGGATTTTCTAACGAGCAAAAAAAACAATTTGCCCACCTGATTGAAGCGTTTAAATATGGCGTACCTCCCCACGGTGGAATAGCACCAGGGCTTGATAGATTGGTATCAATTCTTGCTGGCGAGAAAAACATCAGAGAAGTTATAGCTTTCCCACTTACTGGGGATGTGAGAGACCCGTTAATGGGTGCACCTTCGGAGGTGGATAAAGAGCAGTTGAATGAATTGGGAATAGAATTAAAAAATAAAAAATCAAAATGAAAAATTTTTATTTTTGACTTTTGCATTTTGAATTTNNGCGCAAGGGTTTTATAAAGTTTTACGAAAAGCAAAAGAAAAAACCAAGTAAGGACGATATCGTTAATATTATTACCAAAAGTATGGAAAGTTTGATTGATAAGGAATTAATGGTGGGTTTTGGAGAAAGAACTTCAAAAAAGTGGTATATTAAAGAGGTGAAACTGACAGCGAAGGGCAGGCGGCAAGCGAAGAAATTACTAGGAGAACAACAAGCACTTCCACTCAAGCTAAAATCAAAAATAAAAAATCAAAATGCAAAATAAATTTTAATTTTTGATATTTAATTTTTAATTTTTAAATTTTAATTATATGCTTCCCGCCAAGATCAAAAACTTCTTACTAAAAAATAAAATTAAACATGATATACTAAAACACAAAACCGTATTCACCGCCTATGATTTGGCCAATACTTTAAAAAAGAAATTAAATGAAGTGGCTAAAACTTTGGTTATCAGGGTTGATAAAGGCCATGTATTAGTGGTGTTGCCAGCTTCCCATCAAGTGGATTTCAAGGCTTTGAAGAAAATTCTGAAGGCTAAAAAAATTGATATTGATCGGGAGAATGTGATGGTGAAGTTATTTAAAGTAAAAGCGGGTGCTCTTTCTGCTATTCATGGCCGCTTAAACAAAATACCAGTTTATGTTGACAAATCATTAACCAAAGCTAAAAAGATAGTAGCGCAGGCGGGAAGCTTTGAAGAATCGTTACATTTAACAGCTAAAGATTTTATTAAAGCAGTCGAAGGGCAGTTGGCGAGTTTTTCTAAAAAGAAATAATTACATTAAAAGTATGCGCATATTCTTTGTACGTTTATTTAATAGTTTACTCTTTGCAAGTGGAATCTGGGGATTAGCACTGTCTTTTCTTTTTGGGATCTTTGCCCATGATCATATGGAGGGCTGGAATGGACTTGAACACACGTCTGCACTTTTTATATACTACCTTGTTAATTCTATATTACTTGTTATAGCTTCAATCTTTTTGGCTTTTAGAAAAATTGCCGGATTAGTGTTTTTTATTATCGCAGTCATATCCATATTAGTCAGCTTGTTTATTAATGCGCCGCTCTATCCTTCTTCTGGAGGGAGTTTATTTTTTTGGACCATAAGCATTGCGGTAATTCCATTTTGGGGATCAGGGATTATGTTTATTGTATTAGTGCTGATAAATCTAATTGCACTACCGTTCTGGTTAAATTGGCTTAGGTTTAAAGATTAGTATTTTCGCGTACCATAGGCCCCACTTACCACCTTCACTCCTGGATACCTATTATTTTTAAATTTATTCCGTGCACGAAATTAAAATCGAAAAATTTCAGGGCCCATTAGATGTCCTACTCCAATTAATAGAGCAAGAAAAGCTTGATATTACTGAAATTAGTTTAGCTCAAGTGACCGATCAGTACTTGCAGTATATTGAGCGGGCCACCGAGCTTAATCCCGACGAAGTGGCGGATTTCTTAGTCATTGCTTCCAAACTTCTTTTAATCAAATCACGCGTGCTGTTGCCGATGCTGCATTTGGGCGGTGAGGAAGAAGAGTATGATTTAGAGCGCCAGCTTAAGCTTTATAAAGAGTTTTTAGAAGCCAGCAAAGTGATTAATAAAATGTGGCAAGCCGGCAACATTATGTACAACCGCCCTAAACCCCTATTATTAAAAGAGCATGGTAATTTTACCCCTCCCGAAGGAGTAACTATGGAAAAGTTAAAAGCTGTGTGGCAACGGGTATTAAAACAGTTAGAACCGATTATTAAGATTCCCCAAGTCATCGTACAAAAGGCCATTTCCATTACCGAAAAAATTAACGACTTAAAAAAGAAAATTCTGGCGACGGCGCATTTAAACTGGTATACTTTGATGGCCGAAGCTAAAGATAAAACCGAAGTGATTGTATCTTTTTTGGCGCTGCTGGAATTGGTAAAACAGCGGCAAATAATTGTGCGGCAGGCTGAATTATTTCATGATATTAATATATCTCAAGTGTCGCCGTCATCTGAATAAAATAGTCTGTTGTAGAAATTTTAAATCCTAGTATCTAATAATGAAAATCCAAATGTCAAAATCCAAGTTACAAATCAAATCCAAAACTCAAATTTCAAAACTATTTAGTCATTTGGATTTTAAGCTTGATTTGGCATTTGAGCTTTGAAATTTGGATTTACAAAGTATTTCAGTTCACACCAAAATGCCTCAAGCATCATCTAATAATATGCATACCTTGGCCACCAAAATAGAAAGTATTTTATTTGTGGCTGGTAAACCAATTGCGATAAGTAAATTAGCCGAAGTAACGGGCACTACTAAACCGGCGGTGGCAGAAGCAGTTCAGGCACTGGCGCAGAAACACCTCGACAATAGTGGCTTTAAATTATTGCAGCATGGACAAGAAGTGGAACTGGTTACTACCCCAGGCAATACTGAGCTGGTTAAGGAATTTTTAAAAAAAGAAGAGTTGGGCGAGCTGACACGGCCGCAACTAGAAGCCCTGGCGGTGATTGCTTATCGGGGGCCAATAGCCAAATCAGAATTAGAATTGATTCGGGGGGTAAATTGCAGCTTAATTTTGCGCAATTTACAAATTCGGGGTCTGGTGGAGCAGTTAGAAGACGTGGTGCCCACCTACCAAGCCACAGCCGATTTTTTGCATTTTTTGGGGATTACAAAAATTTCTGACCTGCCTAATTATTCCGAACTTAACTCTCCGGAAATGTTGAATGAAATACTTAAGCGTCCAGAGCCCAATGTGGCTGATAATACAACCGCCAGCAAATAAGCTATAATTAAATATATGACCAAGACTACCAAACAATTAATAATTGCTAACTGGAAAATGCGTCTATCCTTAAAGGAAACGGCGGTCTTGACCAAGGCTTTGGCCACTTCTTTAAATAAACAAGCTGGGGCGGCTGATTTAGTTTTGTGTCCGTCTTATCCGGCTTTACCGGTGGTGGCCGACTTACTGAAAGGTAAAAAAATAGCCTTGGGNNTATTTAAAAGAAACCGATCAAATGGTACAGCACAAAGTAGCTACCGCCTTGGCCGAGGGGCTAATACCAGTTTTATGTGTGGGTGAAACTTTCACGGAACGGCAGTTGGGGCAAAAAGACGTAGTGGTGTCGCGGCAGGTGGAAAAGGCTTTGGCTGGCGTAGTATTGGGATCTAAAGATAAATTGGTGGTTGCTTATGAGCCGGTTTGGGTAATTGGGTCGGGCCAAGCGGTAACCGGCGACGAGGCACAGCACAGCGCCAGAGTAATCAGGCAGGGTTTGATAAATTTACTGCCCGGCAAAGTGGTCGAAAACCAAGTGCGTATTATTTATGGCGGCAGCGTCGATGCCGGTAATATCGGCGATTTTTTACCAGCCAGTGTAATGAACGGCGTATTAGTTGGCACAGCTTCACTAGATGAGAAAAGTTTCACCGCTTTAGTTAAGGAAGTGGTTTAAGTTGGATTCAGCCAGATGGTAGACTTTGTCTTGTTGGTAATTGCTTTAGGAACGCTAGGGGCTTTGATTTTTTTTGTAATAAAAAAGTTGCCGATATTAAAAATAATAGATACCAGCCGATTAGTCACCTTACAACAACAACAAGTTAAGACCAAAATAACTGAAAGTCGACTTAAAAGGAGACTGGCTGGTTTAGGTTCACGTTTGAGTATTATGACATCGCCAGTAACGGGCGCTATAAAAAAATACCAATCGGCTTGGTCACAAAGAATTGAGACTTTAGAGGGGGAATTAAAACAAAAATTATTGCAGCAAACCGAAGGGGCACAACCATTGCAAGACTTACTTAAAAAAGCGGCCGAGGCGGCGGCACGAGAAGATTGGGGTAGCGCCGAGCGCATGTATGTGGAAGTCATTCGCCAGTCACCCCGAGAACGCCAGGCCTATGAAGGATTGGGTGATATTTATTTATCTAAGCACGACTACGAGCAGGCTCGGGAACTTTTTAGTTACTTGGTTAGTCATTATGCCGATTTGCCGGATTATCGCATTGGGTTGGCGCAGGCTTTAATTGGCCAGGGACAACTGGAAAATGCTAAACAAGAGTATTTAGGCTATTTAGAAAAAGTAACTGACGCGTCTAGTAAAATTTATTTTGAATTGGCGCAAATTTACAAAGATTTAGGTCAAACGGCCGAGGCCTGGGAGGCGGCTAATATGGCTCGCAATAAAGAGGCGGGCAACCCTAGAATTCTTGACTTTTTTATTGAAATCAGTATATTAAATGGGCGTCCAACCGACGCGCAAAGCGCCTTGGACGCTCTTCGTGAGGTTAATCCGGATAATAACAAGATCTCGCAATTTGATAAAAGTATCCGGGAATTGGTGGCCAAGTTAAAGCCGAGAAAAGGTGTAGCTGGCAGTCGTGGAACTAATCAGACTGATAATACAGTAGAGTCAGCACCCAAAAAAATTCATAGGAGAAAAGTAGGAACGAATTAGAGATTATTCTTTTAAAATANNGCCGTTGTAGCTCAGTTGGGTCGAGCGACACAAAGTGAGTAAACTGCTTTACTCACGAGTCGCGAGACGGGCCGAGTGATGCCAGTGGCCACGAGGCCCCGGAAGAGCAACTCCATATTCTTTTAAAATAATCTAGACGCGTAAGTTAAAATGATTGTGCCGTTGTAGCTCAGTTGGNNGTAGAGCAACTCCATGGTAAGGAGTAGGTCCGCGGTTCAAATCCGCGCAACGGCTCCGGGCAGACGACAAACTCCATGCCTGCCCTGAACCATGCGAGCGAAGTGAGTATTGGTTCAGGGGTAAGCCCGCCCGCCATGCTTCGCAAGGCGAAGCGGGTGGGGAGTAGGTCCGCGGTTTCACCCTATGGGTGATCTCCCGAAGGGATGACAAATCCCTGCCTGCGGCAGGCAGGCGCGCAACGGCTCCAGCTTAAAACAACAAGATAACCATTAACCACCAACACACAACAGTCATTGTAGCGTAGAGAATTATTGGCCAATTGCCGAAAGTTGTTGGTTGAGAGTTGTGAGTCGGTGGTTGACTTTTGTCTGGGTGGGTACCGAAGTGGTCAAACGGGACTGACTGTAAATCAGTTGCCTTCGGGCTTCGGGGGTTCGAATCCCTCCCCACCCACCACGTTGAGTAATTGGTACTTTGTAATTAGTAGTTTGTTTTCCAAATCTTTGTAGATGGGGATGAGAAGGGTAGAAGCGAGTGGAACGAGCGATCGGACAAAGCGAGCTGGCGTAGCTTCGGCCGCTACCCAGGAACGAATCCTACACCACCCACCATGAGATCTGCCGTCCTAGCTCAATTGGTAGAGCAACAGTTTTGCCACCCTGCGGGTGGTGACCCGTAGGGTCATAAATACGCCGGGATAGCTCAGCGGTAGAGCAACAGTTTTGTAAACTGTAGGTCGGAGGTTCAAATCCTCTTCCCGGCTCCAGGCGATCGGTAGGAGAGCAATCCGTCGCAGGCGGATAGGCGAGAGGTGGCTCCAAAAAAAATTCTAAATTCTTTATTCTAAATTCTAAATATTATGTCACAAGATAATTTAATAAAAATGGAGTGCAGTGAATGTCATCAAACCACCCATCACACTTTCCGTAATAAGAAAAAGGTGAAGATACGTTTGGAGCTAAAAAAACACTGCAAGTGGTGTAAAAAGCATACCTTACATAAGGAAACTAAGTAGGTTAACCCCTGCTTACGTGGGGGTGTCGTTCAGTGGTAGGACCTTGGTCTCCAAAACCAATGACGTGGGTTCGATTCCTACCACCCCTGCCATAAAAAAAACCTCTGCGTATTTTAGCGCAGAGGTTTTTATCCGCCTTCGCGAGATGCNNCTCGACAAGCTCGGGATGGTGAGCGAAGTCGAACCATAAGCCCGTGGCGGCTTTATTGTTCATATTTATCAGAAGTGGTTTTCTTGACAACAGCACGGCAAGCCCCAATGCTTGGCATTGGGGACCCAGAGTGCTCTGCCGCGGTAGCGGCAGCATGGAGCAAACGGCCATACGAGTGTAGCGAGCATGAGAGAATATAAGCGAAGCTCCGATGCTTGGTATCTGAGTAACCATTAGAGCCCTTGACAAAGCGTAGTAAATACGCTATGATATTTAGTTAAAAATAAACTTTTTAAAATAACGAAATAGGCAGCCTACTCTGCCAAGTTTCACAATTACGGAATGGTAGGATTCAGTAAATTTGCCCACAAGTATTAGGGCCGGAGGATTATATGGCCGCAATCCAAGCGATCCATAAGTTCGGTTATCTTTTCCACGAGCTCACTCAAATTGAGGAGTTCGAATTGTGTGACGGCGTTAGGCACTACGAAGTCGTTATCCGGCATTTTTCGAAGGATGGTGACAAGCCTCAAGTTCCTTTCGAGTTCATCACGAAGGAAAGCTGCGACGGCGTGGCGTGCCTGCGCGCCAAGAATTGCGATCCGTTGAAGCTGGATCGCCGGGTGCAGGAAGTGTTGCACATTCGGATTCCGGTTCCGCCTGGACATTTGTTCGTTGAGGTGGACAGGTTCAAGGGACGCTACCGGATCAAGCGCCAGGGCAACATGGTGCCGGCGCATCGGCTGAAGGGCGATTTGTTTCTAGAGCCCGGCAAGTCGTGCGTGGTGGAGCTAACCCACGGTCATGGCAGGAAGCGGGAAAGCTACAGGCACCGTATAGAAAACCGCGACGGCCTTCCCTTCATCGTGGACGCGCTGAAGGAAGGGGCCAAGGAGTACGGCCGCAAGATCAAGGCCGAGGTAGAAGCCATGGGTTTTACGTCCAAGGTGTCCTATCGATTGATAGGAGCATCGGGGATGGGTCTTGCCCACAAGGCGATCGCCTTTGCCTACCAGCTGGAAAAGGCCGTTCGTCACCGCCACAACGGCAGCTTCACTCCGAAGTTGACCTTGGAGGTGGTGGCGAGTATCGACACTAGGAGCGATAACGAGGCGGCTGTGCTCAAACGGCTGCAGCATTATAGCTTGGATCTACCCGGGCACGGTGTGGCTCTCGCCAAGATCCTCGCCGGGGCAAGAATCGCCATTGAGGCTGGTCTGCCCGAACGGGAAGAATCCGCCGCAGCCTGAAAGGGCTATGGTGACAACGAAACAAGGGCACGACGAGTAATCGCCGTGCCCATTTTTATTTGAATAAATTAATATGAATACAACCGAGCCGAACCGCCCCCGTCACAAGTTACAAAATATCCACCGGCTTTTCTTACTGTAGCTACCGCATAATCATAAGCTGCTAGGTATAGTTTTTATCGCCAACAGTAATTTTATGGCTAATGTTATCTCGGTTATCTAACATCACTTTACCGCCGGCAGCGGTATTTATAGTACCGGGACTGCCAGCGCAGTTTATAAATTGAAAGTGGTACGGGTATGTTTTTACCGCTTCGCCATAACTAAGTTTAGCCGAAGTATCTTGGATATTATTTACTTGCGTACTTACTGTTGGAACCACCCCTGCCCTTAAGGCGGTATCGTCTGGGTTTAAGCCTAGCTCACTGCCAATAGGCGCACTAAAATTGGGCGCCAGAAAAATTATGTAAGCGCTTAATAGCGTTACCGCCGCTAGACCAGCAACTAGAATTTTTTTATTCTGATCAAACTTCATAAATAAATTGTTAATATTGAACATCATATAAGACGAATTATTGAATAATGGCTTACATTAAACAAATTGGTGTCGGACGCATTGGTTTTTAATGACGTAATAATGACTAGATTTTTCAGTTTCTATAATTTATATAATTTTGGTATACTTTATTTATGAATCAAGTATTGGGACAAGGAGTGGGGGCGACATTACGCTTGGCCTTGGCGGGGATTTTTTTGTGGGCTTGGTTTGACAAAGTATTTGGCTGGGGTTTTGCCACCACCGCGGACAAGTCTTGGCTTATGGGTAACTCGCCCACGCTGGGATTTTTAAAATTTGGCACCAGTGGCCCACTAGCTAATATTTATCAAGCCTTAGCTGGTAACCCGGTTATTGATTGGTTGTTTATGATGGGTTTGCTTTTGGTCGGCCTAGGATTACTGACAGGAATAATGATGAATTTAACTTGTTGGGGCGGCAGTTTGCTGATGCTGCTTATTTATCTGGCTGCTTGGCCGCCATCAAATAATCCTATTATTGACGACCACATCATCTATATCTTAGCTCTATTAGGTTTAAATATAACTGGTGCGGGTGAATGGTGGGGTTTAGGCGGATGGTGGTCGCAAACAGCCTGGGTGAGGAAATATAGGTGGCTAAAATAATTAATACTAAAGCTATGCTTAAGCGTTTAATAGTATTATTAGGACTAGTGTTGGCACTTAGCGGCTGCTCGATATTAGGACGGCCGACAGCAACCGATACCGCCAGCGATTCGAGTGATAAATTTGATGTTCCGACCAGTGATGTGTCATCTGATGCAGCTGCGCCGGACGGTTTGGTGGCTTATACTAATAACGCCGTTGGTTACAGTATTAGGCGACCAGATAAGTGGTATTGGCGTCACTATACAAGGGGTGAAATCGGAAATATGGATGCAGCCGTAGATGATTATCTTATAGCCGATCCTAATCCGTTATCAGGTTTGGGCAGTGAGTACTTAGGGCGAATTGTTATAGCTGTTTACAACCGGCCGCTGACTGATTTTGTCGATGCGGTGCGGGGTTTTAGCTCTACCAAAGTTAAAATTGGTGATATTGAAGCTACACGTTATGCCGGACTTCGTAACGACACGGTGGTGAGTAATCAAAAAGTCATAGAATATCAATTTAGTTACCACGGTCGCAGTTTCCGAATAAGGTATGCCAGGCAAAATTTTTCGGCCGGCGACGAGGCCTTGTTTGAGAAAGTTGTGTCGAGCTTCCGATTTGGAAATTAAGTTTGAAATGAAAATAGTTTGTGCTTAGCTTGTTGATTATTTTGCAGCTGATTTTGTTAGTTTTGGCCATCCTAGTACTGTTGTGGCTTATTTTTTTATTAAGCCCGGCTTTGTTTGGCGGGCAGCCGTTTGTGCCGACAGACTATAATGTAGTTAAACAAATGATTAAATTGGCTAGCATTAAAGCCGGCGATATGGTGGTTGATTTAGGTTCGGGTGATGGGCGTATACTGTTAGCGGCCGTCCAAATGGGCGCGCAATCTATTGGCTATGAAATTAACCCCGGTTTAGTTTGGTATAGCCGCTTTAAGTTATGGCAATCTCACGTTGGCAGTCGAGCTAAGGTCTATAATAAAAATTTTTGGCCGGCTGATTTATCTCGAGCCAGCGTGGTTACGGTATATGGTTTTAGCACATTGATGCCTCGGCTGGCGCAAAAATTACGTCGCGAACTAAAGCCCGGCTCTCGGGTAGTGTCGTTTCATTATCAGTTTGGTGATTGGTCGGCGCAAACACGCATTGGCCAGGTCTATTTGTATAAAGTATAATTACTCCTTAGTCATGTTTGATTTACTGACAATTATTCAAACCGTTGGTTATGTCGGCATATTGGCGATTGTGTTTGCTGAATCGGGCTTGTTGATTGGATTTTTTTTGCCGGGCGACAGTTTGCTGTTTACGGCCGGACTATTGGCCTCCCAGGGGTGGTTTAATATCTGGTGGCTTATGGGTGGAGTGTTTGTGGCGGCAGTGACCGGCGATAGTGTCGGTTATGCTATCGGTAGAAAAGTCGGGCCAAAAGTTTTTGTTGACTCTAACTCCAAATTTTTTAATCCCCAGCACGTGGCCAGGTCGCGGGCTTTTTTTGTGCGGCACGGCGGCAAAACTATTATTTTGGCGCGTTTTATCCCAATCGTGCGCACATTTGCGCCGGTGTTAGCTGGGGTAGGACAGATGAATTATCGCAGTTTCCTGGCCTATAATTTGATTGGTGGGCTGTTGTGGGGAATTGGCGTGACTTGGCTGGGGTATTATTTGGGTAATGTGGTGCCTAATATTGATAAATATCTCTGGCCGATTATTAGTTTAATTATTGTTACGTCACTGCTGCCGTCAGTCGGTCATTGGTTTTTCAACCGGATCCAGAAAATTAAATAGCGAAATACCGCGTGTTTTTCACATAATATTTTTTGGCTTACCTTAGGTAAAATATCCCAAGAAAATTGGGTAGTTCAAATTTACCTGATTAACAAACTATAGGAAACTACACTAAAATAAGGCTTTTGTGCTATTATAGGTAGAGCTAGGGGATAATTCACCCTCGAAGAATTTAATCTTAATTATTAAACTAAGGACAATACTATGGCCAAAGGATTGACCAAGTCTCAAATCTTACAGGCACTTGCCGAAAAAATGGGCAAGACCCGTAAGGAAGCTTCCGACATGATGGAAGCTCTAACCACGCTCGCTTATGGCGAGACTAAAAAGTCTGGNNGCCGCTCGGCAGGGCCGCAACCCAGCTACTGGCGCCACTATTCAGATTCCAGCTAAGACCGTAGTAAAGTTCCGCGTGTCTAAGCAGGCCAAGGACGCTATCCTGTAAATTGAGTTAAGTGCCGAACTAGTTAAAACCGC
>DOPF01000007.1:5823-5979 GCA_003512705.1 Patescibacteria group bacterium | reverse complement strand
ATCAGGTTTGCCTTTGAATTTCAACTCTTTTTCTACTTGCAATTCTACTGGTAAACCTTGGGTGTCCCAACCCGCTTTGCGTTCTACAAAAAAGCCTTGCATGGTTTTGTAGCGTGGAATTAAATCTTTAAACGCCCGCGCTAGCACATGGTGGAT
>DOPF01000007.1:0-5676 GCA_003512705.1 Patescibacteria group bacterium | reverse complement strand
ACTGGGTTGTTAACTCGGGCATACGATTATATTATTATCATACTGATTTTAATGGGGTTTATCAAGCTTGACTTGTTTCTACCGGCAAGTTAAGGTAACAAAAAACCGACACACAAAGCAAACTGCCAAAACCAACAACCACTCCAGGAGGGTCCTGTTATGCAGTTCATTTTAAAGTTTGCCGAACCGCGGTCGGTTCACGAGGTCTTGGCTCTGAACTATAAAATCAATAGTGAACTTGGTAGCGTCGTAAGTTTCAAAATGCCCACGGCCCAACAAATATTTACCCGGGTGGAAATAAACATGTCCGCCTGCCCCCGGGCCGCCAAGCGTTTGCGTAAGATCGCCCGCATCCGTAAATTCACGGTCGCGGACAAAATATAAACTTCCGGCTGCCCAAAGGCGCCACCATCCGCCGTTTCCCCAAAACGGCGGTTTTTTATTTACATTCTTTCCACCACTTGAATTCCTAAAATCCCCAAACCTTGTTTTAGAGTTTCGGCTGCCTGTTTAACTAATTTTAATCGATTACTGCGCGCGGGTTCAGGCGCTTTTAAAACCGGCGACTCGTGATAATAAGAATTTACCGTATCGGCCAATTCATATAAATAAGTGGCCACCAAGTGCGGGCCGTTGTCCTGCGCCGCCCGCTCCAAAGCATTTTTAAATTGGGCCAACTTGCGTAATAATTCCATATCCTCATCACTTAAACTGGCGACTCCAAATTTTAGCATTTGGCACTTGCCCATTTTTCGCAAAATGCTTTTCATGCGCACATAAGTATATTGTAAGTACGGGCCGCTATTACCATCTAAAGACAACATCTTTTTCCAATCAAACACGATGTCGGTTAATCGATTTTGGGACAGATCATTATATTTTACCGCGCCCACACCAACCGCTTCGGCCACTTTGGTTTTGGCATTGGATTTTAATTGCGGATTCTTTTTTTCAATTATCCGCCAAGCCAAATCCGCGGCCTGGTTTAATAGCTCTTCCAGTTTTATAACTTCGCCTTCGCGGGTGGCCATCTTTTTTTTGCCCGCGCCTAATACTAAGCCGAATTTAATGTGGCGTAAATTAGTTTTAGGCGCCAAGCCGGCTTTATTAGCAATGGTAAAAAGTTGTTCAAAATACAAAGCCTGCTGATTGGCCACGACATATAACATTAAGCGGGGTTGATATTTTTTAACTCGGGCTTTTAAAGCCGCCAAATCGCGGGTGGCGTAAAGCGACGCGCCATCGGACTTTTGTATTAACATCGCCGGTGTCTTATTGTCGTTAAATAAAACAACTATGGACTTATCTTCATTGACGGTGGCGACATTTTTGGTTACTAAATCTTTTATAATAATTTTTAGTAAACGCTGGTACATGCTTTCTCCTTCCCAGTGGTTAAAATTTACCCTCAAGCGTTTGTATAAACCCTTAAACTCAACCAGCGAATATTGCCGGAACAACTTCCACTGGCGCACGTACTTAGCATTGCCTTTCTCCAGCTGATAAAAAGCGGCCTGCGCCTGCTTTTCTAATTCCGGATTTTTTTTAACTTGTTCGTGAAATTTAACGTAAACCCTTAACATTTCGTCAATCGGGTTATGCTTTAAAGCTACCTTACTGCCCCACTGGTCATAAGCCACTAATAATTTTCCAAACTGCGTTCCCCAGTCGCCTAAGTAATTTATCGCTACCACCTTGGCGCCCAAAGCCGCATACAAATTTACCAAAGCCTGACCAATAATGGTTGAACGCAAATGCCCCACGTGCATCGGTTTGGCGATGTTGGGAGATGAATACTCAACTATCACTTTTTGACCGCGCCAATCGGGTGAGGCGGTATTTTTTAGTCCCCCTTGTACGGTCTCATAAAGCGCCTGGGGCGACATAAAAAAGTTAACAAAGCCCGGCCCGGCCATGGTAACTTTAGTAAAATTTTTCTTGATAAATTTAGACTGCACTAACTCGCCAATCACAATATCAGCGGCTTGACTAGCTGGTACGCCCCAACGGGCAGCTACTTTCATACCAACATTGGTGGTTAAATCGCCCTGCCATAATTCCTTGGGTGACACCAAAACCACATCACTTAGCTCTACTTGCCAATTCTTTTTAGCAATCTTTGCTATCTCCTGGCGTAATTTTTTTTCTATCATATTTTAATTATAGCACATATAACACCATTTTTAGCTTAAAAAATCATATTTAGTCGTGGATGGTGACTGTTAATAATGTGTGGTTAGCCGCCCTTGCTTTACCTGCGCTAGATTGAGTAAACTATACACACGTATCCCGAGTTAACAACCCAGTACTAGNNGTTGATATACTGGGTATGGCAAAAACAACCGACAAACTACCCCCGCAAAACCTGGAGGCCGAGGCATCTACCCTAGGCTCTTTATTGATTGATAAAGACGCGATTGTCAGCGTGGCCGATATTTTAGAGCCGGCTGATTTTTATAGTGATAACAACGGCCAAATTTATGAGTCAATGATGGCGCTGTATGAAGATAGAACCCCGATTGATGTTTTAAGCCTCGGCAGCAAATTGCAGGAAAAAGGAATTTTAGAGGCCGTCGGCGGCCATACTTACTTAACGGAACTGGCCAACAGCGTGCCCACCGCTTCCAACGTCGTCCACTACGCCAAAATAGTGCAGCGCAAAAGTACTTTAAGAAAACTTTTAAAATCGGCCAGCGAAATTTCGCAGCTGGCATATCAAGAAAGCGATGATATTGAAGAAGTGTTGGATAAATCAGAAAGTAAATTATTTTCCGTATCGCAAAAATTTTACAAGCAAGTTTTTGTACCGATAAAATCGGTTTTGACTGAAGCGTTTGATAGGATAGACGACTTGCATAAAGAAGCTGGTAAATTACGCGGCCTGGCCACTGGTTTTCCAGATTTGGATAATTTACTGGCCGGCTTTCAAAAATCCGACTTTATTGTGCTGGCCGCCCGCCCCTCGGTTGGTAAAACCACCTTGGCTTTAGACATTGCCCGCCGCGTGGCGATTGACGCTAAAATTCCGGTTGGTATTTTTAGTTTGGAAATGTCCAAGGAACAGTTAGTGGACAGGTTACTATGTTCCGAAGCCAATGTTGATTTGTGGCGTATGCGCACTGGGCGCTTATCGGATAAAGAAGATGATTTTCCCCGCATTGGCCATGCCATGGGAGTATTGTCCGAAGCGCCGATTTTTATTGACGATTCCGCCACCGCTAATGTCATGGAAATACGCACCAAAGCCAGGCGGCTACAAGCCGAGCATGGCTTGGGATTATTGTTAGTTGATTATTTGCAGTTGTTAGAAGGCCGAAACACCGAAAACCGCGTGCAGGAAGTTTCAGAAATTACCCGAGGACTTAAAGCTATTGCCCGCGAATTAAATATTCCGGTATTAGCTTTGTCGCAGTTGGCTCGGGCGGTGGAATTGTCTAAGCCAGCTATTCCTAAACTAGCGCACTTGCGCGAATCCGGATCTATAGAACAAGATGCCGACGTGGTGATGTTTATTTACCGCAAAGCGGTTGATAAAAATTATCAAATTGATGATATTCCCGAAGAGCAAAGGCATATTGCCGAAATTCATATTGCCAAACACCGCAATGGCCCCACCGGCCTGATACGGTTATTTTTCGATGAAAATAAAGTTACCTTCCGTAGTTTAGGGAAAAATACCCAAACTAATTAATTCGCCACTCGTTCCTCGCCACTAGCCAATCAAGTCTAGGAACCAGGAACGAGGAACTAGGAACCAATATTATGACAATGTTTTCCAAACTCAAACAAATAAAAGACATGCGCAATCAAGCTAAGAGTATTCAANNCCATGAACGGCAATCAAGAAGTAGAAAACGTTAAGATTGACCATGAATTATTAAAACCAGAAAAAAAGTCTGACCTCGAGGCGGCGGTTAAAGAAGCGGTTAACGATGCCATAAAAAAAGTGCAAAAAATTATGGCCACTAAAATCAGGCAACAAGGTGGTTTGGAAAAATTTGGCTTAAAATAGTATTATAAAATTATCTTAACCATTAATTTTATAGATATGCAAAAAGAATACGGTCACCCTGAGGGGAATATTGATGAAACCTTCAAAGAGCCAGGGGAAATACCCGCGGAATGCCCCAGATGTAATACACCGCTGGGCGCCGGCACCAAATGTCCTAACTGCGAGTACGAAGTGCCAACAGAACCGCTGGAATAAAGATGCTAGCTATCCGATGAAGCGCTGTATAATAGTTCATGGCTGGGAAGGCTTTCCTGAAGAAGGTTGGTTTCCTTGGCTTAAGCAACAATTAGAGGCGCACGGTTTTAGTGTGGATGTGCCAGCCATGCCACATGCTGATAAGCCGCAAATGACCGAGTGGGTACAGCAGTTGTCCGGAACCATCGGTAATCCTAACGCCGATACTTTTCTAGTTGGCCACAGCTTAGGCTGTATTACTATATTAAGGTACTTAGAATCATTATCCGAGAATCAAACAATCGGCGGCGCGGTGCTAGTAGCTGGTTTTGGCGAAAGGTTAAAGTTTGATGAGCTGGCTAATTTTTTCACAACACCCGTTAATTGGGATAAAGTAAAAAATCATGGTGAAAAATTTTCCGCTATTTTTTCCACCAGCGACCCCTATGTACCCTTAAGTAACGCCGATTTATTTAAAGCTAAGCTCAACGCCAATATTACTACCTTACCCGGTCCCGGCCACTTTTCCGGCCCGGAAGATAATTGCTTTGAGTTGCCCGAGACCTTAGAGGTAATACTTAAACTGGCAAACTGACCTTTTACCCTTTCGCGCGAAAGGGTAAAAGGTATTTGGTATAAAAAATCCGCCGCGGTTGCCCGAAGCGGATTGTTGAGTTTCCTCCTTTTGTTTTATTTCACTGCGTTTACGCCAGCTTGAAATATCGGCAGGCCATATACCCCTCCGTGCTCACTATCAGTGCGCCGTTCTGGGTGCGGCATCAAACCGATAATACGGCCAGTTGGGTCGCAGATGCCGGCAACTGCCGAACCGTTAGGACTTACAGGATAGCTAGCGTCACCCGACATAGTGCCATATGTTGCTACTACGTTCAGGACAGCCGAACCATCCAGAAGCGCAATTCGGCCCTCGCCATGGCCTACGGGCAAGTACATTTTATGGCCGTCCAAACCCTTTACCCACAAACAGTCGATACCAGAAGGTTTATGAAGGTAAATCACGGTCCTGTTCCAGTGTTCAAAACGCGCACTGGCATTATTGTCCAACAGAGCCGTGGGCTTGCCAATACCTTGTCCTCCAGGCAACAACCCAGCCGTTACCAGCATTTGAAAACCGTTACATATACCGATCATCGGTATTTGCCTCTCAACTGCTTCCAGTAACTGATCGCGCAGTAGATAAACAAAATCCATGGCGGCTACGTAACCAGCTCGCAAATGATCACCCCAGCTAAATCCACCAGCCAGAGCAATTAAGTCTGCATCCGTCAATCGTACACGCCCATCTAACAACTGCTTCAGCAGTACGATTCGGCCATCAGCACCAGCCTTTTCAAAGGCGTGCTTTGTTTCCCAGTGACAATTAGTGCCAGGAAACCAAGGAATAATCACCCGCGGTTTCATATTACCACCTCCTTAAAGTTGGTTGCCCAACGGGTTGAAAGTTCCTCAAGTTCGACTGAGAAGAGGTT
>DOPF01000042.1 GCA_003512705.1 Patescibacteria group bacterium | reverse complement strand
AATGAAAGGACGCCCTGCCTCGGGTATAGAGGTAAAAACGCTGGAAGCCTACGGGCGGAAAGCACTAAGAAAGGACATTTACAATGTCAACGCAGAACTCGAAAGAGGGAAGCTGGAACAACGTCCCGGCCGGGACACTTAACGCGGTCGAAATAAAACTCTTCGGCCGAGAGCTGGGGAACCAAGGAGAACGCGTTATCACGCAACTTCACACTGATCAGAAATTTCTTCATAAGGCGGGGCAATTCTTGCTCTGCGGAGGAATCGAGCCCTCCATCGACCAGCGTATCGTGCGCGCCATCATGGGCAAGAACTACTTCGGCCCGGATGACTGGGTAAAGTTCTACAACGCCAGCTTCACCAAAAAGCAGCTGCGTGCGGTAACCGAGTTTCCTTGGGGTGAAGATATCCTTTCCAGCTCCTGTCCCTTTTACCAGGGTAAGTTGGTGAGGGATACTCACTTCGCCTTCCTGGGAATCTCACGCCTCAATGGTGTACCGCTCACGGTAGCCAAGTGGTTGGAGTTGCATCCAGCAACCGGACAGCCCAAGTTCAAATTCTCGCAGAACCCCTGGCATGCTGGCCAGCCCTACGCCGACGAGGCAACGATGGAACTCAAATGGTATCTCATGCTCAAGGATATTATTCCTAATTCAACGAATAAGATTCCTGAAGAGCGGGTGGCGATACTACCGGCCGAGTACGAGGTGCCGACGACCATCGCCGAGGTGACCAAGAATATTCTGGTCTTTCGTAAGACCGGAAACCGCCCCAATCCGTCACGCTGGGCAGCTTGCACCGAACGCACGGTGAAAACCAACACGGCGGGCGCTGCTTACGTTTCATGTGTCGGTAACTTCGACGAGAACGGCCTCAACGTCAACAACTGGAACGGCAATCGCAACGACGCTGTCGGTGTGGGTGCGGCTCGTAAGTATCCAAAACAAATCTCTAATACTTGAGGACTTGTTTCCACCTTTGCTAACGCTACGGTGGACAGGCCTCTTGTCCTTCGATAAGCTCAGGACAACCATGAGCGAAGTCGAAGGGTTGAACTCTTGAGCCTTCGGCAAAATTTTTTATTTTTGCCGGGGGCTCTTTCTTTTAATTAAAATATCCTTCCCAGTGGTGGAGTTACAGAACTAAATTGAATTATGACAAAACTTCCATACTTCCCAGTATCAAAGTTTTGTCCGATCTGTCGCTTGGCTCTTTCCTCCCTTGCATAAAATACCCAATTAGTTTATACTGTCATTACTTAATATCTTTACATACGGTTCTAGCTGTTTCCTTGCCTCCCTTTGGGAGATTATAAACAGTGCTATAACGAATCGTAGATGTCCCGCCGACAGTGGGAAAGAAAGGAATAATATATGCCTAATTTACCTAGTTTAGAGGAGCTGCTTAAGGCTGGTGTGCATTTTGGTCANNCAAAAGTCACGCTGGCACCCCAAGATGAAGCCATTTTTATACGGCATCCGGCAAGGCGTGCATATTATTGATTTGGAAAAAACTAGCGTCCAGCTGAAAAAAGCCATGGATTTCGTGAAGCAAGTTGCCGCTGGTGGGGGGATGATTTTGTTTACCAGTTTAAAAGTTCAAGCGCACGATATCGTAAAGCAAGCGGCCATGGAAGTTAATATGCCTTACGTAACTGGTCGGTGGCTGGGTGGAGTATTTACCAATTTTTCTATCATCTATAAATTAATTCAAAAGTTGGATAAGATGGAGGCCGATCAAAAATCTGGTGATTGGGAAAAATATTCAAAAAAAGAAAGGTTAGATAAAGAAAAGTATCTCGCTGGGTTACGGGATTTAGTGGGTGGAGTCAGGGGTTTAAATAAAATTCCCCAAGCCATGTTTTTAGTGGGATTGCGCGAAGGTAAAAATGCCTTAGCCGAAGCCAAGAAAGTAAATGTGCCGGTAATTTCCATAGCCGATTCCAACACCAACCCCACTAAAGTTGAATATCCTATCCCCGCCAATGATGATGCTATTAAATCGTTGCAATTAATTACTGGCTTGGTGGCGCAAGCAATTAAAGAAGGCCAAGCCGAGGCGTTATCTGGTAAAGTTAAGGAGGAAGTAAAATAAGTTTAAAGTTCACAGCGGACAGTTTGTCCCTTCGGGACACCACCCGTAGGGTGGCACAGCTGACAGTCTAATTTGACACCTTCGGCCATAAATAACTAAACTGTGAACCGTTAACTATTAACTGTTAACTAATGTATGGTAACAATAGATCAAATAACAAAATTAAGAGCCGATACCGGCGCTGGCATGATGGACGCAAAAAAAGCCCTGCAGGAAGCTAAGGGGGATTTTGATAAGGCTGTTAAAATTTTGCGCGAGCAGGGCTTAAAAATAGCGCAAGGCAAAAGCGGTCGGGCGACTTCACAGGGTTTGATAGAGGCTTATATTCACGCCGGTGGTCGAGTAGGCGCCTTGGTTCAAGTTGTGTGCGAAACTGATTTTGTTGCCCGCACTGACAAGTTCAAGGAATTAGCTCACGACATAGCCATGCAAGTGGCAGCTGCTAACCCGCAATATGTTAGCCCCACTGATGTGCCAGCTAAAGTTTTGGAACAAGAAAAAGATATTTATCGTAAACAGCTAGCTGATGATGGGAAAAAGGGGGATATGGTGGAAAAGATTTTAGACGGTAAACTGGAAAAGTTTTTCAGCGAAGTTTGTTTATTAAAGCAGCCGTATATTAAGGATGATAAGAAAAAAATAGAGGATCTGGTAAATGAGGCCGTTACAACGCTAGGGGAAAATATTAAAGTGGTTAATTTTTCGCGGTTCTCTTTATAGTAACGTCATGGCGACGTTGGCATATAAAAGAATTTTACTTAAATTGTCGGGCGAAGCTTTGGGTAATCGGGGCAGTGGTATAGATTTAGCAAAATTACAGGCGGCGGCGAACATTATCAAAACGGCTAAGAAATTAGGCGTTCAAATTGGCATTGTTATGGGTGGAGGAAATTGGTGGCGAAAGCGGGACGCGGGAAAAAGAATAGAGCCGGTCACATCTGACTATATTGGTATGTTAGGAACGGTGCTAAATAGTTTGGCTTTAAGGGATGTATTAAAGAGGAACGGGGTAAGGGCTGTCGTTCAGTCTTTCTTAGTGACAGCTCCGGGTTTGGCCAAAGTTAATATTAAAAAAGCGGTTAAGGATTTATCGGCTGGCCAGGTGGTGATATTTGCTGCCGGCACGGGCAAACCATTTGTAACTACTGATACCGCGGCGGCGCAGCGGGCGCGTGACATTAAAGCCAGCGCCATTTTTAAGGTGGGGGATGTGGATGGAGTTTATACGGCTGACCCTAATAAAAATAGGAATGCCAAAAAGTTTAGTGAGTTAACTTTTACCGAAGCCGCCCGCCGCCGATTAAAAATTTTTGATCAAGGCGCCTATAAAATTTGCCAGCGAGCCAAAATTCCGTTAGTGGTTTTTAAGTTGAGCAGAACAAATTTGCTTAAAGCGTTGCGGGGCGGAAAAGTCGGGACTATTATTTCCTAAATCTATTAATGTCGCCGCAGCCGGCTCGGCCAAAGCAGGAGTTGACAGTTTTTTTATTTATGTTAAGATTTTTTAGCTGGTCTCGCTTTAGTTTTGCTTTAGGACCAGCATCGAAGCCCTGTATGCGGGCAATATCGCCGAATGGCCCTGATTAGACTCGTACGGGCCGAAAAGGGAATCGGCGGGCAACAAGCTACGTCCCTGGGAGTGGGACGTTGGCGGAGGGGGTGGCAAAGGGCAAGATCGTCGCCACCCCTCTCTTTTTATTTATATTCCCGCTTTAGAATTGAGAAAAGTTTTTACATTGACACAGGCAATTCATTTTGTTATTTTTTATGTATTCACCCCCACACACTTTGGGGCTTAATAAACGTCCTTTCAACAACCAACGGAAAGGAACTGCCCTATAAGAATAATCGGGAGCCGCGTCAGGCGGTAGTGCGCTTGATAACCCAGATAGCACCCGGGTATAGGCATTATATGATGCGAATTCTGGGAAAGCTCCCAAAAACAATAGCCGTGAACCGCGGCCAGGCCCAAATAGCCAAAGTAAACGACTATTAACGGGTTGGAGGTTGGGCAATACCTCTGACCCGTTTTTTATCCACCTGCCCGACTTTTTTGTAATCTTTTAGCTAGAGCAGGTTAACCGCCCGTAGCGTCACGCCCCCATGCTTGGCAGTGGGGTTACCCTGGTGCTTGACACTTCGACGACAAGCCCNNGGGCTTGTTGCTCAGTGTCGCGCGCGAAATATAGATAGTCAAGCTCCGATGCTTGGCATCGGAGATACCTTCGCGCTTGACAAATGATAAATATTTGTTAAACTCTAGGGGATTAAATAACGGCCGAACCTTAACAATTTGTACACTCAAAATCATGTGAGGTTAAAATGTACTCCGTAGAAGAGTTTGAAAAAGTGCCAGCGTGTCACACGGGACAGGTAGATGGTTATGGTTACGCTTTTGTAGCTGGAAACCAGAATGGCGTAACACTGCTCGATTTACGCACCAAGCTTCTTTTGGAAGATATGTCTCATTTTGAAAAAGGGCGGGACGAAAAAAGAATCGAGCTACTTCAAGCCAAACGTCTGATTCAACCCAAGAACAAACCTATTCAGTATAAGCCGATTCAACAAGAAAACATTAAATCACTCGGGGTTTGGTTACATGTTACTAACAATTGTAACTTGGGTTGTGGCTATTGCTACATCTATAAAGATCAAGCTGCCATGACAATGAAAACAGCACGTTTATTTCTCGACAAACTAGAAGCGACCATCGTATGGCACGGCATTAAGTATGTGCAAATCAAGTTCGCCGGTGGCGAGCCGACTCTCAATAAAAAAATCGTATTTTTTATTGCAGAGCAAGCTCAAAAAAGATTCATCGAGAAAGGTATTGATGTTAAGTTAAGGTTGATCACTAATGGAACATGCCTTACTGATGAATGGGTGCAATTTTTAGAAAAATTCTCAGTAGGTATTTGTGTATCTCTCGATGGTGTGGGTGCTTGGAATGACGCTACTCGTCCATATAAAAATGGTCAAGGGTCATTTAATAAAATAGATGTGAACTTAAAAAATCTCATCAACTATGGCATACGTCCTGGCATTTTAACCACCATCACTGAAGCTAATATAGATGGCATTCCATTACTTACAAGATACCTGATTGATTCCAATCTGCGCTTCCGGTACGCAATGTATCGAGACAATACTGGTGGTTATGGGGGGCACGAAGCCTTTATTGATGAGCTTATGTATCCATTAAACGATTGCTATGAATACTACGCTCACGCGATTCGTGAAGGCCGCGCCTCTTTCAGTCATCAGTTGGCTGACATTCACCTAGACAGAAAAGCCCATTTCAAAAGCTGCAACGTTGGTTTTACCGGCGTGGTAGTGAGTCATTTAGGTGAACTATTTTTCTGTCAAGCAGCAATGAACAGAGACTCAATAGGTAACCTAAGCGACAGTAGATCACTCCTTGAGATGGTGTGGAGCCAACAGACAGTACCGGATTTTTACAATGAACTTGTAACTGATTATACTGAATGTGCCCAATGCAAATGGGCTCTTGCCTGCGGAGGCGGGTGCCCATTGAACAATTTAAGTGCAAAGGGAAACACCAACACAGCATCGCCTTATTGTCGATTATTTAAGGAGATGATTCCTCAATTAATCGAACTAAAGGCACTTCAAATAATCGCAACAAACTCGCAGCCGGAAAGGAGGTAATACTATGGACGAAATTCTCGTTCTGAGCGAGTCCGAAGTCGAGGCAACAATCAGTCACTGTGCTGAGGAATGTCAAGGCGCCCAATGCGACTGTGACTGCCCTGACGGCGACTGCTGCACTGACTACTGAATAGTAGTTGCAACTCAAACAGCCGGGAATTGGAGATTCTCGGCTGATTTATTTCTTACCAAGCAACAGTGGCTGTTTTTTGGTATAATTTATACATGACAAATCAAATTGTAGCACTAGTTTTCAAGTATTCGGTTAACTATGAAATTAGGCGAATTTTATATTCTCTAAAAAAAATTAATTGGTATAAAGAAAATAAATATTATGTTGCTCTTCCAATGGAACTTGGCTTATTTGGTAATAAGGTAACTCAAAATTCACTAAGAGAAATGGTTAAAAAAGAGTTTAAAAACGACCACTATAGAAGAATAAGTTTGCAGTTAAGCCGCTCATGGAAAACTACGGGTCAAAAAGTTATTCCTAACTTAATAGAAGACGGTTTCAAACTAAAAAAATATTATTATATTTATTTAACTAAGTACGGGGTTGGGGGAAGCTATCACTTACCCAATAAGATAATATTAAATTTCCAGCGAAGAAAAAATAAGTATCTAATAAAGACCATTATTCACGAAATAATTCATCTATCAATTGAAAAATTGATTCAAAAATATAAAATAAGTCATTGGCAGAAGGAGCGACTGGTTGATTTGATTGTTTTAAAAGTTTATCCTAAATGGAAGGAAGTTCAAAAAATTTCTCAGCCGGATAAAAAAGTAGATAATACATTTCGTAAATATTATCCAGATGTAAATAAAATAATAGCGAGGCTAGCCTAATAAATTACTTGTGGTTGAATAGTGCAGTGGGCCGTGCCCGGTAGCGAACCGCAGTTCTACTGCGGGGTTGATTTTTGGATATAAAAAAAGCTAGTGCGCACACGCCTTGCTTTTTTTATTTCTATATACTAAGATAATTTGAATTCCAAAAAGTTCCTTGTTAAATATCAATCTATTCAGAAAGGACCAATATAGCAAAGCACCAGATCATTCATGCTCTACGGCACGGCCAGCCGCTGTGTGGGTTTTCAAACGCGCTGTTTCCCAAGGACTGGCCCCCGGGTCACGTCTGGACCTCGGCAGAGGACACTGCCCACATCACTTGCGAAACCTGCAAGAGAAAGGCGGAGGAGCTCAAAAATAAGTCCAAGTAGGTTGACTAATAGTCAACCCCACCAGCATTCCCGGTGCTGGTTTTTTTATTCTTGACCGCCTATCGCGTCACGCCCCCATGCTTGGCATGGGGGAAGGATAGCGATGTGGCACGAAGTGCCACCCAAACTAGCGCCCCCAATAAATAACCGTCAAGCCCCACTGCTTGGCAGTGGGGTTACCCTGGTGCTTGACACCAAGCATAGCTAGTCATAAAGTTAAGAAGATAGATTATTAATCTAAAAATTATGGCCAGACCAATAGAGTTTAATAGGGAAATGGGTTCGGAGCAGGATCACCTTGAGCTTTTAAAGAAAAGGATAGAACAAGTTGAGGCCGAATTGGCAGAGGCGAAGGATCGGGGGAATGATGTTTTGGCTGCCGAGGCCGAAGAACGGCTGGCGGAGTTAAAAAGGCAGTACAGCGAGCTGGAATTAAAAGATCAGGAATCGGCTTAGAAATTTTGCGGATTATTACCGCCACACTTATGAATAAGTGTGGGGGTGTATCCTGAGCCATGAGCTTGTCGAATGGTCGAAGGGTTTTTTTATTTCCATAAAATAGACTATAATAAAGGCATAAATTGTAATCCCAAAATACTATGCCTATCAATATTGCTATCAACGGATTTGGCCGCATTGGCCGCGCCGCTTTTAAAGTCGCCATCACTAAAAAGAAATATCAGGTAGTGGCGATAAATGACTTAATGGAGCCTGCGGTCTTGGCTCAGCTTTTAAAGTACGACACGGTTTACGGCCCTTTTAAAGGCGAAGTCAAAGCCGATAAAAAGAATTTAATAGTCAATGGTAAAAAGTATCCGGTAGTCGCACAGAAAGAGCCGAGCCGTTTACCTTGGAGAAAATACCAGGTTGATGTGGTGTTAGAGTGCACTGGCCGATTTACTAAGGCTGGTGAGGCTAAAGCCCATCTTAAAGCCGGCGCCAAGAAAGTCATTTTATCTGCCCCAGCCAAAGGTGATGATACGCCGACTTACATTCTTGGCGTTAACGCGTCTGGAAAAATAAAACAAGATATCATTTCTAATGCTTCTTGTACCACTAACTGTATATCACCAGTAGCCCAGGTAATGGTGGCGGCTTTTGGCGTAAAAAAGGCGATGATGACCACCATTCATAGTTACACCGCCGAACAAAATTTAGTTGATGGCCCGCCGCCGCATTTACACAAAGATATGCGCCGAGCCCGCGCCGCCGCGCAAAATATTGTACCCACCTCTACTGGTGCCGCTCGGGCGACTACTTTAACGGTGCCCGAACTTAAAGGACTGTTTGACGGTATGGCTGTGCGGGTGCCAACAATTTGTGGATCATTGTCCGATTTTACTTTTGTGCTAAAGAAAAAAGTTACAGTTCAGCAGGTCAATAATGCGCTTAAGCGGGCTGCTAGTAATTCGCGGTACAAAGGAATTTTAGAAGTAACCACCGAACCCTTTGTATCTTCAGACATTATCGGCAATCCAGCCTCGGCCATTGTGGATTTATCCCTTACCCAAGTTGTCGATGGTGATTTGGTAAAAGTGGTAGCGTGGTATGACAACGAATGGGGCTACGCTAATAGGTTGGTGGAGTTGGCGGAAAGAGTCATTTGATTCATAATCTATAGTCTAATTAATTTAGTAGTTTGTTTTTGCAGCGGGTCTTTTTTATTTACCCGCACACCTAATTAGGTGTGGCGGGTTTACCCAAATTGCTTTATTATTAGTATAGAATGAATTTTAAGGTTATTTCGCAAGCAGGAAATTTAAAAGGGAAACGCGTGCTGTTGCGGGTGGATTTTAACGTTCCTTTGCATGGCGACGAGCTTTTGGACGACAGCCGCATAACTTCAATTATTCCTACGCTCAAATACCTTGAGCGAGCCGGCGTAAACCAAGTAACTTTAGTCAGCCACTTGGGCCGCCCTCAAGGCAGGGAGGTGAAGGGTTTGTCGCTCCGGCCAGTAGCCAAGAGTTTGTCAAAATTAATAAAGCGTCCGGTGAAATTTTTGACGCTAAGGCAAGCCTTGGCGTCGGGAATGAATGGCGAGCCGATTAGGCTTTTGGAAAATATTAGGTTTGAGCCGGAGGAAGATACTAATGACAGAAATTTGGCGCGTCTGCTGGCGCAACTTGGGGACATTTTCGTTAATGACGCTTTTTCGGTTTGCCATCACGCCGGCGCATCAACAGTGGCCGTCACCCGGTACCTGCCTAGTTACGCCGGTTTATTTTTACAATCAGAGGTGCGGGCTTTGGAAAAAATCAAACATCATTCGTCGGCGCCTTTGGTACTTATTATCGGTGGATCTAAAGTTGCGGATAAGTTACCGGTAATCCAGAAATTACTTCCTCGAGCGCAAAAGATTTTAGTGGGTGGTTTGGTGGCCAATACTTTTTTGGCCGCGCAAAAAAAACCTATGGGTAAATCCGGCTTCAGTAAGGAGTTAGTTTCCATGGCCGCCAAGATTTTAAAATCCGCTTCCCGAAAAATAATTTTACCTCAGGATGTGGTGGTGGATATTGTAAGCACTAAAAAAAAGGAAATTACCGTTGTAGAGACCGCGCGTGTTAAATCTAACCAACGTATTAGTGATTTGGGGGCGAAGACAATAAACGAATATGCAGCGGAAATAAAAAAAGCTAAGACAATTTTATGGGCTGGGACACTTGGTATAGCTGAAGAACCGGTGTATGCCCATGCTAGCTTGGCCTTGGGACGGTTAGTGTCAGGTATGGCCCTTGGTAGAGTGTTTGCGCTTGTCGGTGGGGGCGACACGGTAGGTTTTTTTCACCAGCATAAATTGTGGGTTGATTATTTTTCACTAGCTGGCGGCGCTAGTTTAAAGTTCTTGGCTGGCGAACGTCTGCCCGGGTTAGAAGCTTTAAAAACTGGTTGGTTTAGTAGACGATGATTAAACACACGATTCATAATTTAACAGCGCGGGAAATTTTAGACTCGCGCGGGCAACCCACCTTGGAGGTTAAGATTGAACTAGGTGGTGGTATTCAGGCGGTGGCGGCCGTGCCTTCGGGTACATCGACCGGGGCGCATGAAGCCGCTGAATTACGTGACACCGATTCGGCTCGTTATGGCGGGCAAGGGGTTTTGCGCGCCGTGCAGGCGGTAAACGATATTATAGGTCCACAGCTTAAGGGCGCGGCGGTTATGGATCAGACCGCTATTGATGCCCAGTTAATTGAACTTGACGGTACACCTAACAAAAGTCGTTTGGGGGCCAATGCTTTATTGGCCGTGTCATTGGCTTGTGCCCGCGTGACCAGTTTGGCTTGGCACATACCGTTATATCGCTACTTGCGGCAAGTATACAAATTAGAAATGCCAAGTTGGACCCTGCCGCAACTAATGATGAATTTTATTAATGGCGCCAAACATGCCGACACTAATTTACCGATTCAGGAAATTATGGTTATCCCTCGCTTGCAGCGTAAAGCCAAAGGGCAAGTAGTAACCGATGTGGCCGAAAGTGTGCGAGTGGGAGCGGAGATTTTTCATCACTTGGGCCAAATATTAAAAAACAATAATCTGGATACCGATTTGGGCTTTGAGGGTGGTTATGCACCTAATTTCCAAAATACCGAGCAAGCATTTGATTTGTTTATACAAGCAGTAAAAAGTGCCGGATTTAAATTAGGCTCGCAAGTGGCTATGGGGTTAGATATGGCGGCATCGGAATTTTATAAATCAGGTAAATACCAATGGCAAGGCCAGGCCTATAGTGTTTCCGCCCTGGTAAATTTGTATGCTGATTGGATGCAAAAATACCCACTGACCGTCGTTGAGGACGGGTTAGATCAAGATGATTGGGACGGCTGGAAAACGATGACGGAAACATTGGGGAGCCGGTTATTATTAGTCGGCGATGATTTATTTGTGACTAATTCTAAGCGCCTGGCCCAGGGCGCCAGGTACCCGGCTGCCAATGCCATTATTATCAAACCTAACCAGGTTGGTACATTAACCGAAACCATAAACACAGTGAAATTGGCGCAAAAATTTGGCTATCAAATTGTGGTGTCGCACCGCTCCGGCGAAACCACTGACGATTTTATAGCCGACTTGGCCGTGGCCGTGGCCGCCGAATACATCAAGGCCGGGTCAGTAGCGCGCGGCGAACGCGTGGCTAAGTATAATCGGTTAATGGCTATTGAGTTAGAGCTTTTTGGAAGCAGGTAATTATGGCCAGATCAGCTATTGCAACTAAAACTAAACAACGCCTGCCTTTGGTTTTGGCCATCTTAGATGGTTGGGGTATTGGTAGCGATAATAAAAAAATAAATCCGCTGCTAGTGGCCAAAACGCCGTTTTTAAACGGCATAATGAAGCAATACCCCCAAGCCAAGCTTCAGGCCTCCGGAAAGGCGGTTGGCTTACCGAAAGGGCAAGACGGTAATTCCGAAGCTGGACATTTAAACTTAGGCGCCGGGCGGGTAGTTAAACAGGACTCTGTGGTGATTTCGGAAAGCATTAAAGATGGAACCTTTTTTAAAAATAATATTTTATTGCAGGCGGTAGAACACGTTAAAAAAAATAAATCGCAACTTCATTTAATGGGTCTCTTGTCTAATTTTAATAGTGGGCATTCGTCACCTGGTCATTTTCATTCATTGCTAAAGTTTTTGCATCAGCAAAAAGTTCATGATATTTTCATTCATTTTTTTACTGATGGGCGCGATACGCCGAAATACGACGCCCTTAAATTTTTGCAGGAAACTCTGCGGCGGTTTAAAAATCACGAACAGGTTGTTTCGATGGTCGGGCGTTTTTACGCCATGGACCGCAAAAAAAATTGGGCCAGAACCGAAACAGCTTATGACTTGTTAACCTTGGGTCAGGGAATGGCGGCCGAGGATGCTGCCCAGGCTATTCGTCACGCCTACAATCGGGGTGAGAGTGATGAATATATCAGCCCAACAGTGATTATTGATAAAAAGTCTCAAAAACCCGTGGGGGTTATAAAAGACAAGGACGCGGTTATTTTTTTCAATTTACGGTCGGATCGCGCGCGGCAAATGGCCAAACCGTTTGTGCAAAAAGGTTTTGAAGGGTTAAACAAAGGCGCTTTTAAGCGGAAAAAGGTTTTGCGCAATCTTTTTTTTGTGGCGTTAACTGATTTTGGCCCTGATCTAGGCAATATTTATACGGCCTATCCTAGCCCGGACCTAAAAGACACTCTGCCGCTGGCCTTAAAAAATTTTCGTCAGCTATATATTACCGAGCAGGAAAAATATACACACGTTACCTATTTTTTCAACGGCGGTTATGCCGATCCCGTGGCGGGTGAGCACCGAATCTTGGTACCATCGCCACGGATTGATAAATACGATAAAACCCCCGGCATGTCAGCTCATAAAATTACCAGGGCGATCAAGGAGCGTTTGGCTAAAAAAAAGTTTGATATCGTGGTGGTAAATTACACCAACCCGGATATGATCGGCCACACCGGAAATTTTGCGGCTTGTGTTAAGGCGATGGAAATTGTGGATGAATGTTTGCAGGATTTAGGCNNAACCGGGGAAATTAATACCGACCACTCTGGTGCATTAGTGCCGGTAGTTATTACGAACGCTGGCCTTAAAAATAAAAAATTTAGACGCACTAAAGGCTTACTGGCTGACGTGGCGCCGACTATTTTAGATTGGCTGAATATTCCTAAACCAGCTGAAATGACCGGCCGGAGTTTATTCAGAAAATAATATGCCCGAAGTGGACAAACCAATCATATTAATTATTTTAGATGGTTGGGGTATTGCGCCGCCGTCGCGAGGAAATGCCATAACCTTGGCGCGCACGCCGGTGTTTAAAAAATTAATAAATACTTACCCAACCTTTTCTTTACAGGCGGGTGGCGAATCCGTGGGCTTGCCTTGGGGTGAGGTTGGTAATAGCGAAGTCGGGCACCTAACTTTAGGGGCCGGAAAAATACTTTATCAGGATTTACCGCGCATCAACCGATCAATAGCCGACCGCAGTTTTTTTTCTAACAAAGTTTTCGTTGAGTTGTGTCAAAACATTAAAAGCACCCAAAGTCAATTACATTTAATTGGCATGGTTAGCCCCGGTGGCGTGCATAGTTATCACGAGCATTTATATGCTTTAGCTGAATTGGCCCAAGCGCAGGGGTTAAATAAAATTTTTGTCCACGCCATTTTAGATGGGCGCGATACTCCATACAACAGCGCTTTAGGATTTATTGAAGAGTTAGAAACCAACTTAGCCAAACTTGGTGTGGGCAAAGTTGCCACATTATCAGGCCGTTACTATGCTATGGATCGGGATAACCATTGGGATAGAACGGCCAAGTATTATCAAGCCTTAACTACCGGACACGGTGAAACGGCCGCTGCCGCCGGTGCGGCCATAAAGAATTATTATGAAAATAAAGTTTATGACGAAGAAATTACACCCACTGTCGTTACTCAAGACGGTAAGCCACTTACCCAAATACAAAATGGCGACGGGATAATATTTTTTAATTTCCGAGCCGATCGGGCGCGCCAGATTACCCAAAGTTTTGTGTTGGGTAATTTTAAAAAATTTGACCGGGGAGTTAAATTGCAATTATCAGTTGCCACCATGACCGAGTATGAACGTGATTTACCGGTGAAGGTGGCCTTTCCCCCGGAAGTGGTTCACAATCCATTGGCGCGGGTTATTTCCGAAGCTAACCTAAAACAGCTTCATATAGCCGAAACCGAAAAATACGCCCACGTCACTTACTTTTTTAATGGGGGTAACGAAGAGTCGTTTGCGGGGGAGGAACACTTGCTGGTACCGTCGCCTTCGGTCACGTCGTACGATCAAAAACCAGCCATGGCCGGCCGAGAAATTACCCATAAACTTATTGCCGCCTTGCGTGAGGGTAGCTACAATTTTTACGTGGTAAATTTTGCCAACGCCGATATGGTGGCGCACACGGGCAATTTACCGGCCACTATAAAGGCAGTGGAATTTTTAGACGAAATACTGGGGCAAGTGGTAGCAGCGGCGCTGGAGGTAAATGGTACGCTATTAATTACCGCCGACCACGGCAATGCGGAAGGGTTAATTAATTTACAAACCGGCACGATTGATAAAGAACACAGTTCCACGCCGGTGCCGCTTATTATTGTCGCCAGTGAATTGGAACAAAAGGTGGCGGTAAATTCAGTAGTTACCGACGATTTAAGTCAACTTAAGCCAGCTGGTATTTTGGCCGACGTGGCGCCCACGATACTAAAATTAATAGGCCTGCCCAAACCAAAGGAAATGACTGGCCTAAGCCTACTCTGACAAATCCAAATGTCAAAATCCAAAGTTCAAATTTTTTCGCTTAGATTTTGAGTTTTATTTGGCATTTGAGCTTTGAAATTTGGATTTTATATTTTATGCCTGAACTGCCCGAGGTAGAAACTATACGGCGCGATTTAAATAAATTTTTGTCGGGTAAAAAAATTACGGCTGTAGAAGTTAGACAGCCGCGTTTGGTTAAGCCGTCAGTCACTAAGCTTAAGAAGGCGCTGGTAGGCGCACGGGTCGGGCGCGTCAGCCGGCGCGGCAAAATGTTAGTCTGGCACCTGCCGAAACAGCAAAAATTGTTGGTGCATTTAAAAATGACCGGCCAAATAGTTTGGCGACAAGGAGGGGGAAAATTAATGGTCGGTGGCCATCCGATTATCGGCGTTGATACTGTGCCCAATAAATACACCCACATTACCGTGTCGTTTACTGGTGGTGGCAAATTGTATTTTAATGACACCCGCAAGTTTGGTTATTGGCGACTGGTTGATGATGCTACTTTTACTGACATTTCTCAAAAAAATTTCGGCCCCGAGCCGCTGTCGGTTGCTTTTAATGCCAATTATTTTTTAGCCTACTTAAAAAAACACCAACGCGCATTAATTAAGGCCATTTTACTGGATCAAAAAACTGTGGCCGGTATTGGTAATATCTATGCTGATGAAAGTTTGTGGCTAGCTAAAGTTAAACCTCAGCGGTGGGTAGGGAAATTACATCCGGCGGAAATAAAATTATTGGTGGCCAGCATAAAAAAAATACTTAAAGAAGCGGTAAAATACCGCGGCACATCGTTTAACAGCTACGTGGATAGTTTAGGTCGCGCGGGGACCTATTGGCCGCACCGCAAAGTTTACGGCCGTGGTGGCTTATCATGCAAACGGTGTGGTACTATTATTTTAAAGACCAGGGTAGCCGGGCGCGGTACGCACTACTGCCCGAAGTGTCAGCGATAATGAAATTAACCTTATTCAATTTTGTGGAAAGTATTAGCAATTCGCTTTTTCTTAATAANNGGACAAAATTATCTACTGGATGCTTTGGGTATTTTTAGCGCCGTGTGGCTAATTTGGATTTTGGCCATCTACTATATATGGTGTGTGCATCAGCAAAATATCTTTTCCCACTATTGGCATATCTCTGTATCGGTGCTTATAATCGGCTTAATATATGCGGTTAGTTTTATCACCGGTTATTTATGGTTTGAAGCCAGGCCGTTTGTGCGGGAGGGGGCAAATTTACTCATCAGCGTGCCTTACACTGTCAAATCTTTTCCATCTGATCATGCCGCCATTGCCTTTGCTATAGCGGCGGCGTGCTGGCATTTAAAAACCCGTTGGTGGCGGTGGTCGTTTGTAGCGGCTGCCTTGGTGGCGTTGGGGCGTGTGTTTGTGGGCGTGCATTATTTTCAGGATGTCATCGTCGGGGCAATTTTAGGTGGTGGGCTAGCGTGGTTAGTTTACAAATTATTTGACCGCTACTTCGGAAAGTTGCGAAGAGCGATTATATAATTTAAAGCCAATTATTTATATACTCGTATTATTTTCTTATTCGCGCGAATAAGAAAATAGTATAATGGCGCTAATAATTCAATTTTTTAATTTTGCCATGTCAGTCTTAGACGAATTTACGCAAAATATAGTTAACCAAAGTCAGACGAAAAATTCTGAAATTAAAACCGCCCTGCTCGCCGTGGACCGGGCTAAGTTTGTGGCTGAAGACTTGTCTAATCAGGCTTATGATGATTACCCATTGCCCATTGGTTGGGGGCAAACTATTTCCCAGCCGTCTACGGTGGTGTTTATGTTAGAACAGCTAAATGTTTCGCCGGGGCAAAAAATTTTAGAAGTTGGCTCTGGCTGTGGCTGGGTGTCGGCCCTACTGGCACGGCTGGTTGGGGATAAAGGTAAAGTAATTGGTATGGAGTTGATTCCGGAATTAGTGGCGCAGGCGCGGGAAAATATACAGCGTGTCATTAGGGGAAATGTTATGATGGCAGCACCCATACAGTCATTGCGAGCGACTTGCCCGCCGAAGCCTTGGCGAAGGCGGGAGCGAAGCAATCTAAAGACTGCCACGCCGCCGCATATCGTGTCGGCTCGCAGTGACGTTTTATCGTCATTGCCAGAACACTCACGATCATTCAATAGTGATGCAATCTCATTCAAGAATTTGCAGTTTGTAGCCGGTGACGGCAGTAAGGGCTATGATAAGCAAGCGCCGTACGACAGAATATTAGTTTCAGCAGGAGCAAAAG
>DOPF01000008.1 GCA_003512705.1 Patescibacteria group bacterium | reverse complement strand
TTCCAATATCTTTATATAACTCCAACCGGCACGGTTGACTTAGGCGCTTTTTTTAGCTAAAGTTAACCCGCATATGCCCGAGTTAACAACTTCGCTTAAACTCGGGCGCCAAGGTCTTTTAATGTTATAATGTTTGTTAAACAATCTTTATTTATGATTAACTATTCACTAGCCGCTTGTTTATTATTTGGCGAGCGAAGTTGATATACTGGGTATGTTCAACAAGAAGATAGGTATAGATTTAGGTACTACTTACTGTCTAGTGCACTTGCCCGGCCGCGGCATTGTAATTAATGAGCCGTCAGTGGTGGCTATTTCGGTGGCCGACAACCGCGTGTTGGCCGTGGGTGATGAGGCCAAGGAGATGTTGGGCCGAACCCCCGATACCATTATTGCCGCCCGCCCACTTAAAGAGGGGGTGATTGCTGATTACCGTACCACCGAAGCAATGATTCGATATTTTATTAATAAGGCCTTAGGCGGGGTGCGTTTGTTTAAACCTGAGGTTATGATTGCGGTGCCGGCCGGCATTACTTCTACTGAACGCCGAGCTGTTATTGATGCGACGATGGCAGCTGGCGCTAAAGCCGCCTATATTATTAAAGAACCGATTGCTGCAGCTATTGGCGCCAATATTCCAATTGGGTCGGCTTCGGGTCATATGATAGTTGATATGGGTGGCGGAACGAGCGAGGTGGCCGTAATTTCGTTGGGTGGAATTGTGGCTAACACTTCAACGCGCATTGGCGGCACCAAACTTGATGCGGCCATAATGGACTTTGCTAAAAAGAAATATGGCTTAGCAATTGGCGAACGCACGGCCGAGGAAGCCAAAATTAAAATCGGGTCGGCTTTGTATATGGATGATAAATTATCTATGGATGTTCGCGGCCGTGATTTGGTGACGGGCTTACCGCGAACCATAACCATGACGTCGGATGACATCACCGACGCTATTCAGACGCAATTGGAAGGTATTTTGCAGGCGGTCAAGTCGGTATTGCAGGTAACGCCACCGGAATTATCGGCCGATGTAATAGACAAGGGAATGGTTTTAGCTGGCGGTACTTCGCTACTTAGAAATATAGATAAATTATTTACCCAAGCTACCGGCGTAGCGGCTTACGTGGCCGACGAAGCTTTACTGTGCGTGGCCAAAGGAACAGGGATAGCGCTAGATAACTTGGAATCGTACAAACGTAGCATACTATCCACTAAATAGTTAAATGTCAAGTTTCAAAGCTCAAATGTCAAATCCCTGCCTGCCGGCAGGCAGGAAATCCAAAATCCAAGTATTAAATGTTTTGGATTTTGAGTTTTGAGCTTGATTTGGAATTTGGATTTTGACATTTGGATTTTTATGCTAATTGCCATAGATGCTTCCCGTTTAGAACCGTTGCAGCGGACTGGAGTTGAATACTACAGTTATTTTTTAATACAACAATTGAAGCTAATTATTCCCGCCCAGTACCGGGTAGTGCTTTATTCTCGCGCGGATGTGACTAGTGCCTTAACTGGCCTGCCGGCGCATTGGCAGAATAAAGTGCTAAAGTGGCCGTTTAAATACTTATGGTCGCAAATAAGGCTGGCAGCGGCGCTGTGGCATGATAAGCCAGATTTATGTTTTATTCCGTCGCATGTGGTGCCGTTGGTGGCACCAGGTAAACTAGTTGCCACTATTCATGACATTAGTTGGCTTCAAGGTCCCGAATCTTATCGGTTGCGGTCACGCTGGTATTTGCGCCTGGGCGACTGGATAGCGGCAAGACGAGCAGCGGCAGTATTAACGATTTCAGAATTTAGCCGGCGGCAAATTCTTGCTCATTATCCAAGTCTAAAAAATAAAATATTTGTAACGTACCTTGGCCCCACGGTAGCTGAAAACATGGTAAATAAGGTCGAACGCGACGACTATGTGGTAATTTTGGGGCGGGTGGAACGAAAAAAGAATATTCAAATTGTGCTGGATGCTTGGGAAAGGTTAGGGCAAGATAATAAGGATTTTTCAACCCAGTTGTATTTGATTGGTAAATTAGGGTTAGGGTCTAAGGATATATTGAAACGCCTTGACGATGGCTCGTTAAAAAACAAAGTGCGCTGGTTAGGGTGGTTGGAGCAAGCTGAAGTCGCCAAGTATTTAAGTCGGGCCAAAGGTTTATTTTTACCAGGCCAAGGTGAGGGTTTTGGCATTCCCGTGCTGGACGCTTGGCAAACCGATACGCCGGTGGCGGCGGCCCAAAGTGGCGCTTTACCCGAGGTGGTTGGGCAAGCGGGTTTGTTGGTTCCTAATAATGTTGATGCTTGGGTCGCGGCTATAAAGGAGCTTTGCTATAATGATAAATTACGCAAGCAACTAATAGAGCTGAGCCGGGCTCGTCGGAGTCAGTTTAGTTGGGATAAATGCGCCGGTGAAACTTGGCAGGTTTTTAAACTGATACTGGAATCTCCCGAAAAAAATATTACTAACAGCGAATTAGATGATGACTAAATTAGTAGGCAACAAGTTAGCTCAAGATTATTTAGCCAGGGTTTTACCAGAAACGGATAAGGCTCAGGCTTATTTAGTGGCTGGTCTTCAGGGTTTAGGAAAGTTAACTTTAATAAAAATATTGGTGGCTAAGTTGCATCAGTTAGCGGTGGTGGCGGCACTAGACACCGACCCAGATTTTAAATTAGTGGTGGCGGCACCGGATAAAAAGGATATTACTATAGATCAGGTGAGAGAAGTAACAGAGTTTTTAAAATTAGCGTCCTGGTCGGGTCGGCCGCGGGTGGTGGTATTTAATGACGCCGAATATCTTAATATCCAAGCGTCTAATGCTTTGCTTAAAACCTTAGAGGAGCCCTTAGGCCACGCCTTAATATTTTTGGTAACTTCCCAACCACAGTCACTTTTGCCCACTATCCGTTCGCGCTGTCAGTTGATAAACATGACGCCGGTTAAAGACGAAGACTTAGAGCGGTGGCTTCACGAGCAAGGCGTGGCTAAAAAAGATATCCCCGAACTTTTAGGCTTAAGTCAAGGTCGGCCCGGACTAGCGCTGACTTGGCTTGGCCATAAAGACCAGTTAAGTTTGCAGCACCAATTAGCCCAGGACTATCTTGATTTTATAAGAACTAAGGATGCGGGTGGGTTATTGGGGTGGCAACGGGTTAATTTAATAGCCAAGGGTAGCCGCGGTGATGCCGACACCAACAGTAACGTTGGAATTATGCAAACCGGCCTTGATATCAACAGTATTTGGTTGGAAATTACCCGGGATCTGATATTATGTAAATACGGTCTAGGTCAGCGTGTTATATATAAATCACTACTTAGTCGCACCCAGCAAATATCTCAACCAACATCAGCCTGGAGCCTTGTCCAAATTTTAGAAGCTTTACTGGAAGCGCAACGCAAACTGAGGTCCAACGCCAATGTTAAATTGACTTTAGAATGGGTATTAATTACTATCAAAACACTTTTAATTTAAAGAACCTAACTATGTTCAAAAAAAAGCTTTCAGCCTTGCTATTTTTGGTGGTGTTGTCAGGGTGCTCGTTCACGGTTTCAAAAGCCCCCGCCGACGGCGGTGTTTATTTATCAACGGATAAGGGCGACAAGTGGGAACAGCGGGCTTATGTAAGCCCGGGCGAAAAGGCCAATGTTACGATTGGCAATTTAAATGTTGATCGTTTAGTTACCTGGACGCCCGATCAAAATGTGTTGTACGCCGTGTCTAGCGCCAGTGGGGTGTGGGCAACTTTTAATAAAGGCGGGGAGTGGAAAAAAGTTTTTCCTTCGCCCGCCCGTTCGGTAGCCCTGCACCCAACCAACCGTGACATTTTTCTGGTGGGTTCAGGTAATAAAATATACCGCACGCTTGATGGGGGAGGCGCTTGGCAAACGGTCTATATTGAAGGTGCGCCGGAAACGGGCATAAATGATGTGCTTATAGACGTGGCCAATAGCGAGACGATTTATGCTATTACCAGTCGCGGTTCGCTTCTGAGAAGTCGCGACGGCGGGGTATCTTGGCAAGCTATTTTCCGATTTACTAAGGAAGTGTCAAGGCTGTACATGAGTCCAGCCGGCACGTTTTATGCCGGCATGCCCTCACGCGGACTATGGCGGTCAGATGATCGTGGCTTTAATTGGACGGATTTACAGCCCAACTTAGATGCCGTGGCTAAAAAGACCGGTAATTTTCGGCAGTTTGCTTTTGTACCCGGAACTTCCAACGCATTTATTTATGTAAACTCTTATGGTTTATTTGCCTCGCCCGATGGTGGGGGAACCTGGCGAACAATTGATTTGGTAACGCCACCATCTACAGTTGGCATTAATACCCTAGCCATTAATCCACTGAATACCAATGAAATTTTTTATGCCATCAATAGATTAGTCTACTATTCCGTTGATGGTGGTATAACGTGGATTACCAAAGCCGTTCCTTCCAGTAGACTAGCTACAGCTCTGGCTATAAATCTGTCTAATCCATTAGAAGTATTCTTAGGATTGACTAGACCAGCTAAATAATATGTCTTTACTTCCTTCAAATTCCAAAGATCGATTAAATAAAGCCTTAGAGCACCTAAAAACTGAATTAGGGCAATTGCGTACCGGACGGGCTAGCCCGGGGTTAGTTGAGCACATTTTAGTTGAAGCCTATGGCACCAAGGCCCCTTTAATAGAGCTAGCGTCCATCACCGTACCGGAGGCTCGGCAATTAGTCATTCAGCCCTGGGACGCAAATATTGTAAAAGATATCGAGCGCGCCATCACTGCGTCTAACCTGGGTGTAGCCCCGACCGTTGATGGGAAAATTTTGCGTGTTAATTTGCCGGCATTAAACGAGGAGCGCCGAAAAGAGTTAATAAAAATAATGCAGGCGATATTGGAGCAGGCTAAAGTACAAATTAGAAGTCAACGTGAAGATATTAACAAGAGTTTAAAAAATCAGGAAAAAGCCGGCGATATTTCCGAAGATGAATTGTTTGCGGCCCAAAAGGAATTACAAAAAATAGTCGATGACGCTAATGAACAGGTAAAAAAGCTTGGCGAGGGCAAGGAAAAGGAGATAATGACGATTTAAAAATTAAAAAATAAAATATCAAAAATCAAAATTATCCCAAAGTGTCCGTTATTTTAAATTTTAATTTGTCATTTTTCATTTTGATTTTTACATTTTACATTAATGATCTAGGTGTATTAACATGGCAGTTACAATAATCGTTTTTATTCTCATATTACTGGCACTGGTCTTGGCTCACGAGTGGGGGCATTTTTATGCGGCTCGTAAGGCCGGCGTAAGAGTTAATGAGTTTGGTTTTGGTTTTCCACCGCGATTATTTGGTTTCAAAAAAGGTGAAACTTTATATTCAATTAATTTATTGCCCTTGGGAGGTTTTGTTAAGTTAAAGGGGGAGCAGGGTGAAGATAGGGAAGAGCCTGATAGTTTTGTTCATCAATCGGCCAGCTGTAGGGCAGTTATATTAGTTGCTGGAGTATTAATGAATGTGATACTGGCCTGGGTACTTTTAACCATTGGTTTTAGCGCCGGCATACCTACTGTAGTAGATGACGAAACTAAACCAGTGGCTCGTGATGTTAAAATACAGATTTTACAGGTACTACCTGATTCACCAGCGGCCCAAGCCGGTATAGAACCCGGTGATACTATTGCTACTATAAACGGCTACGATTTTATAAGTCTGCAAGTAATGCAGGATTTTATCGCCGGTCACAAAGATAATCCGCTTCATTTTGGTATAGAACGCGGTGATCAAATTTTGGAAAAAGATGCGACGCCAATTCTCTTACCAACATCAGGCGAGCGCGCGGTAATAGGTGTGGCTTTAATACAGACCGGCACGGTCACTTATCCGTGGTATGAAGCTATTTGGGAGGGCGCTAAGGCCACTTGGTGGCTTATATATGGCACGGTAGCTGGCTTCGTAATGATTATTGGTAATTTAATACAAGGGCAAGGCGCTGGCGTGGAGGTGGCTGGGCCGGTTGGTATTGCGGTATTAACCGGACAGGTAGTAAGTTTGGGTTGGCTATTTGTACTTCAATTTGCCGCTTTATTATCAGTTAATTTAGCCATCATAAACATATTGCCGTTTCCGGCGCTTGATGGCGGTAGGCTATTATTTGTTGTGATAGAAAAAATACGCCGCAAGCCGAATAACGACCGCGTGGAGGCTATTGTGCATACCCTGGGCTTTGCTGTACTAATGCTGTTGGTTTTGGTTATAACCTATAAGGATATTTCTCGGCTGGGAATAAATTTGTGGCAAAACGTAGTAAGCTTGTTTGGCTAGGGGATTGAACAAATTAGGGGCATACTAAGTCTGTTGGCACAGGCTCTGCTACTATGCAAGGCATGTACCATCTTAATCAAATCCCTTCCGAGGCCCAGATATGTAAATTTCTGCGCCGCATCCTCTTTGGCAAGAATGCCTTTTGCCCCCAGTGCCACTCGCAACGGGTGGCCGCCAGACAAGGCCGGTATCATTGCCGGCAGTGCCGTAGCCGGTTCTCACTACTCTCCCATACCTGGCTGTCTGACTTGAAGTTATCTTTGCCTAAATTCTGGCTTCTCCTGTGGGCTTGGTGTCAGCAGATTCCAGTGGCGCAGGCCATGTCGCTAACCCTGCTATCCGAAGAAGCGGTCAGACGTTGGTATGGCAGGTTTCGCCTTCACTTACCTGAAAACCCCTTGATTCTTAAACGAATTGTGCAATTGGATGAGGCTTATGGAAAACACTGGACACTGATGATGGCAAAAGAAAAGGGCACCCGGAAATTGGCCTACGAGTTTGTGTCACAGCCCCGGCCAGAACGTCATCACGCGGTGGCTTTCCTGTCTCAGCACGTCAAGCCCCGCTCACGCCTCTACACCGACAGCGCCTTTATCTATCGTGGCATTGAACACTGGTGGCCAGT
>DOPF01000082.1:211-18457 GCA_003512705.1 Patescibacteria group bacterium | reverse complement strand
CATGAAGAAATCGCAGCTTTTTCTAGCTAGCCTTGCCTTACCGCTGGACTATTTGGCCTTAGTTTTAGCCGGGCTATCAGCGTATTTTTTGCGGTTTGAGAGTTTTGTCACCGATATACGTCCAATTATGTTTTACCTTCCCGTTGGAGAATATCTGCCCATACTTTTAAGTGCGGCGATTATTTGGCTGGCGATTTTCGCTCTGGCGGGGCTTTATCAAATCGGATCGCGATTAAAGTTTTACGACGAGTTGCGCCGAGTATTTTTGGCTTGTTCCACTGGTTTGGCTCTTATTATAATTTTATTTTTCTTTAATCAAAGTTTATTTTCGTCCCGCTTTATCGTGTTGGCTTTTTGGGGACTGGCTATATTGTACGTCGGCTTAGAGCGCGGATTAGTGCGCCGGCTGCGCTCAAGCTTGTACCGTCGAGGTTGGGCTCTAGATAATGTTATGGTGGTGGGTGGTGATGTCTCTACCCAGGAATTGGTAAAGTTATTCAATAATAATCCTGGTTTAGGTTACCGGGTGGTGGCAACTATGTCGAATTTTGACCCCAATACTGACGTGCCGTCTAATCTAGATGAGGTTTTACTGGCCGACGTTAATACACCTAGCTCTGAGCGTGTGCGTTTGTGGGAGTTTTGTCTCCAACATCATTTAGGTTTTAAATATGTGGCCGATATTTTTAATGCCCAACTGCACAATGTGGTCATGCATACTTGGGCTGGTGTACCGGTGGTAGAAATAAAAAAAACGCCGCTGGACGGATGGGGAAGAATCATCAAGCGATTATTTGATTTACTATCAGCGACTTTACTGTTAGTGGTTTTGTCACCATTTTTACTTATACTAGCCTTGATGATTTTAGTTAAATACGGGCGTCCGCTGATAGTGGCGTTGCCGCGGATTGGTGAAAAGGGCCGGCCGCTCGTGATACATAAATTTAGATCAATGGTGGTCGGGGCGGATAAAATGAAACAGCAACTATACAACCGAAACGAGCGCGCTGATGGGCCGTTATTTAAACTGACCGATGATCCTCGCGTTACGCCGTTGGGGCGCTGGCTGCGTAAGTGGAGTTTTGATGAGCTGCCGCAATTGTGGGACGTACTTAGAGGCAAGATGAGTTTAGTTGGCCCGCGGCCGCACGAGCCAGCCGAGGTAGCTAAATATCAACTGCACCATCATAAATTATTAAACATTAAGCCGGGCATTACTGGTTTAGCGCAAATATCTGGCCGTTCATCTTTGAGTTTTGAGGAGGAGGCGCGGCTAGATACGTTGTATATTGAAGACTGGTCGTTAGGTCATGATATTCTAATACTTATTAAGACGGTTATTGTGGTTTGGCAGGGAAAGGGGGCGGTATGAAGAAAGTCGCTTTAGCTCATGATCATCTAAATCAATTCGGCGGCGCCGAACAAGTGTTATCGGCGCTCCATCAGTTGTATCCCCAGGCGCCTATTTACACCTTGCTCTATAATGAGGTCTTAACCGGGGACGCTTTTAAAAATTGTGATATCCGCACGTCTTTTATCCAAAAATTACCGGCCAGCCAAAAGTTGTTTAAGTGGTATTTAAGCCTAATGCCGGCGGCGGTGGAAAATTTGGATCTATCCGACTACGACTTGGTTATTAGCTCATGTTCGGCTCTGATCAAAGGTTTGGTCTTAAAACCTGATACTAAGCATATTTGCTATTGCCACAGCCCCACGCGATACTTGTGGAGCGATACCCATCAGTACGCCGAGGAATTGGAACAGCCATGGTTTGTAAAAAAACTTCTACCGATGGTGCTTACAAAATTGCGGCTGTGGGATCAAATAGCCGCGCAAAGGGTTGATTATTTTATTGCCAATTCCAAGTATGTGGCCCGCCGCATTGCTAAATATTACCGTCGGCCGTCCACCATCATTTATCCGCCCGTCCCATTGGATAACTTTAAAGCCACTGACGAAATTGACGATTACTATTTAGTGGTGTCGCGGCTGCGGCCATATAAGCGGGTTGACTTGGCGATTAAGGCGTTTAATAAGCTAGGTATGCCGCTCAAGATTATTGGCGTGGGGGAGCAGTATACCGAGTTAAAGAAAATTGCCAAAGATAACATTGAGTTTGTGGGTCAAGCGTCGGAACAGGAAAAAGCGCATTATTTGGCGCGCTGCCGAGCATTAATTTTTCCTCAAGAAGAAGATTTTGGCATAACGGCGGTGGAAGCTTTAGCTTCTGGCCGGCCGGTGATTGCGTATGCGAAAGGTGGGGCGATGGAAATTATTGCCGACGGTATTAGTGGGAAGTTTTTTACCGAACAAAGTTGGGAGGCGTTGGCTGATGCTGTGATTCGCTTTGACTATAAAAGTTTTGACGGATCCAAACTAAGGCAAGCGGCGGAAAAATTTTCTAGTCAGCGGTTTGGTGATGAACTAAGCGACTTTATGTCTAAGCTCAAATGAGGCTGGCTATTGACGTACGCTGTTTGCAAGACCAGTATTGGACCGGAGTGGCCAATTACACTTGGAACAATATTAAAGCCTTGACTAGGTACAAAGACTTAAGCCAGGTGTTTTATGGTAATAACCTTAAAGGAGTTAAATTACCCCCGGAATTAGAAAATTGGGGCAGGGTGGTGGTGCGGCGATGGCCAAATAAACTCCAGGACCTCGGCTGGCGATTAAATATGTGGCCGAGTTTGGATAAGCTGCTGGGTGGGTCAAATAAACCAGACTGGTTGTGGATTCCCAATCCCAATTTTTTCCGGGCGTCAACGAATATAAAAACAGCTTTAACCATACATGATTTGTCTTTTCTTCACTTTCCGGAATTTTTTACTTTTAAAAAAAGGATTTGGTATTTAAATTTTGTCAAGACACTTGTAAAAAAACATTTGCGCAATATGAATTTAGTGTTGGCGGTATCAGAAAACACCAGGCGGGATATTTTGGAGCTTGATGGCGCCGCCGAGTCTAAAGTCAGGGTTGTTTATCCCGGTGTAGATGATGTTTTCTTTAATAAAGCTTCAACGCAAGATATTGAGCGCCTAAGACGCGACTTTAATTTGCCGGCAAAATATCTATTGTCCGTAGGCACGCTGGAGCCGAGAAAAAATCATTTATTGCTTTTAAAAATGTATAGCGAACTTACCAATCGTTTTCCGGATTGGGATTTAGACTTAGTTATTGCCGGCCCCTATGGCTGGGGCGCTAAAAATTTAATCAAATACTGGCACAACCTGCGTAACCGAGATCGCGTTCATTTTCTGGCTTATTTACCGGCACATTTACAGCCCGCCCTGTATCAGCAGGCAAGTATTTTTTTATATCCATCGTACTACGAAGGTTTTGGTTTTCCGGTTTTAGAGGCTATGGCGAGTAAAGTTCCTTGCCTAGTGTCGAACGTCAGCTCACTACCAGAATTAGTTGGCGGCGGCGCCATCTTGTTAAGCCCGTGGGAAATGTCCAGCTGGGTTGAGTCGGTATATAATTTGCGTCAAAACGATACCAAACGCAAAGTTTTAGCCCAGGCCGGCCAAGCACGGGCCCGGCGGTTTAGTTGGGCCGCGTCAGCCGGCCAGATATATAATTTATTTAAAGAACTATGAATATTGGTTTTGACGCCAGACTTTACGGCACATTCGATCGCGGTTTAGGGCGTTACAATTTAAGCTTGCTAACAAATTTAGCTCAGCTAGACCAAGTGAATAAATATTGGATTTTTGGTAAAGTTGAACGACTCGCCAGTCTGCCCCATAACTGGACCAGGGTTAATGCGCCGTGGCCAGTTTATAGTGTTGGTGAACAGGCAAAGCTTCCACGGCTCCTTAAAAAATATCCAGTAGACTTAGTTCACTTTCCGCATTTTAACGCGCCGGTGACTTACCAGCGGCCTTATATTTTGACCATTCATGACATGATTCTGCATCAATTTCCCAACGAGCGGGCAACCACCTTACTGAAGCCAATATATAAGTTTAAACTGTGGATGTACAATTATGTTTTCAATCGGGCGGTAAACCAAGCGCGTGCCATAATTACGGTAAGTCAAGCCACCAAAAAAATACTAATTCAGCATTATCCAAATCTGGAATCAAAAATTCGGGTTGTGTACGAAGCCCCGACCATTGATGGGCGAACATACCGCCAACTTCCCCGTCCCATCGCCGGCCGTTACTTGCTTTATGTTGGGGCCGCCTACCCGCATAAAAATTTGGGCGTGTTAGTTAAAGCTCATCACGAACTATTAAAACGCGATGCTAATTTGAAATTAGTTTTCGTGGGTAGGCAGGATTTTTTTTATCAGCGCTTAAAAAAAGAATTAAGCCGGTATAGTAAGGGCGTGATTTTTTGGGGGGAAGCAACTGACGCGACATTAGCTGGGTTATATGCGCATGCGGATGTATATGTATCCTCGTCCCTGGCCGAGGGGTTTAACTTAAGTGCGCTTGAAGCTTTAAGTTTTGGCTGCCCGATAGTCTTAAGCGATTCAGAGGTGCATCGTGAAATTTTTGGTCCGGCCGCACTGTTTGCTCAGGTTAATCAAGTTGATGATTACGTTAAACTACTGGACCAGGTATTAAACCAGGGCCGTAGCGGTTTTGAGCCGTTACAGCGTGCGACAACGGTTTTGTCACGGTTTAGCTGGCAGCTGGCAGCGCAACAAACACTTGAAATTTATAACCAAGCCCTTGTCTAGTTTGAAAACAAAATCTACAATTTAACTGTATGGCAGTTCATAACCGACCAAGTAGGTCGAAACACCAATTCAAGAGCGGGCCGGCTGATGGCGTGGTGTATTGGTGGCAGTTAAATTTTAAGCCGGGCGGTAAAGTTTCAAAAAAAAAGGCCGACAGTTTTAGATTATCACAGCATGTTCTAAATTTGCGCAAAACCTTAAAGCCTATAAATAGGCCGGGGGCGCCAGCTGCCAATAGTCAAACTCCGGCGGCATATCGTAGTACCGGACCGGCTATTGATTCGACCAATTTCTTAAGTCCCGGACCAACAACCTTTTGGCAGCCGGCTGGTTGGCTACGATATAAATACCCCTGGCTGGATGAGTTAAGTATTTTCTTAATTTTAGAATTATTAATAGCGTTGGTATATTGGCCAGTTCGGGTCGTGGCTAGATTTTATTATTGGCTGTATCGGCATTTATCGGGCGTGTGGAAAGGTATGCTACAGGATGTGGTATATTATTTTGAAATAAATTATAAGATATTTAGATTTATCTTGCCTTGGAATTGGTTTGGTTCACATCGACCCAACGTGTATTTTGCCGTGCCGGGCCGAAGACAATTAGGCTTATTAATATTAATAGCCAGTCTACTAATATTGCCTTTAAAGTGGGCCGGCTTTAGCGCTGACTTGTCGCGGCAAAAAGGGCGTTTTATTAGTTACGCCGAGGCGGCCTTAGGGCAGTTTTCTTTGGCCAGTCAGGCTTTGCTAGATGGTAATTTTTCCGACGCCGCCAGGGGCTTTGATGAGGTGAGTAAAATAATGGCCCAGGCCGATACGGAGCTTCAAAAAATCAGCAGTCGTTTAGGCGCGGTGGTGGGATTACCCGGCCCGCAGCAACAATTGGCGGCGGCCACGCTGTTGTTGCAGGCAGGTAAGAATATTTCCGACAGTGGCTCTATAATTAGCGCCGCCCTGTCGTCGCTGGAGAATGCGCCCAATACATCAGTGTCAGAAGTTGATTTATCTTTGAAAATGTTGCTGCTGCAGCGGGCGTTAGCCGAAACTTCGCCTAAAATTGTCGCCGCGGTAACACAAATGGATAAGGCCTTAGAGTATAGCTTACCCGATGATTTACGCCAGGAGATAGCGCAATTATCGTCAGTGTTAGTTGGGTTGCAAGCGGCTCTGCGTCAGGTGTCTGACTTGCCCAATGTTTTATCACAAATAATTCCGGCGAGTGGCGAGCGTCGGTATTTATTGGTTTTTCAAAATTATTCCGAGTTGCGCCCGAGTGGCGGATTTTTAGGCAGCCTAGCTATTGTTGAAACTAGTGACGGTAAAATTTCCAAAATAACTATACCTGGCGGCGGGCCGTATGATTGGCAAGGACAACTGGCGGTTAAGGTGGCGCCGCCAGAGCCGCTGCGCTTGGTAAATAGTTTGTGGCAATTGCAGGACGCTAATTGGTTCTTCGATTTCCCGACATCGGCACAAAAAATAGCCTGGTTTATAAAACAAAGCGGCGGGCCGGATTTTGATGGTGTGATCGCAGTTAATCCCGATTTGGTATTAGCATTATTAAAAATCCTGGGGCCAATAGATTTGCCCGAGTATGGCAAGCACCTAACTTCGGAAAATTTTATTCGGGAAACCCAGGAAGCGGTGGAGCTGGAATACGATCGCGAGACTAACAAACCCAAGCAATTTATGGCTGATTTGGCGCCAATATTGATTAGCCGAGTGTTTAACTTAAAGGTGCCTAATCAAATTGAGGTTTTATCTTTAGTGGAGCAAGCTTTACAAAGGAAGAGTATTCAAATATATTTTTCTGACCCAGAACTTGAACAACGGATTGTGGCGGCTGGTTGGGCGGGCGAAGTAAAAGATGTGAGTGGGGATTACCTGGCAATAGTACGCGCTAATATTGGTGGCGGTAAAACCGATCTGGTAATTAGTGAAGCGGTGCAACATACCGCCACGCTTTTGCCGACTGGGGACTTGGTTGATAAGGTTGAGTTTAGCCGGACACACCAGGGCGACCCGTTTGATATTTTTTACTCGCGCCGAAATGTCAGTTGGCTAAAATTCTTTGTTCCCGCAGGCAGTGTTTTAATAGAATCGTCCGGATTTGAGACTATGCCCGCCGATTATTTTAGGCCGATCCATGAGCAGGCCAGCCTCGACGCCGATTTATTTGCGCATGAGCAGATTACAGATTCCGGCGCCACCGCGGGCATGCAGGTAGCCCGGGAATCAGGCAAAACCGTGTTTGCGGGTTGGTTAACGCTGGAACCGGGGCAAAGTAAAACCGTGTCATTAGTCTACCGATTACCTTTGAAGTTAAACCGGACAAGCAAGCTGCAAGACGTTCGAGAATATCAGGCTTACTTAGCCAAGCAGTCCGGCGTAGATGATATTACTTTAACCAGCACCATCGCGCTTCCGGTTGGCTGGAGAATTAGATGGCAAGAGGGGACTAGTAAACTTCAGTTGGTGCCAGATGGTATTCAACTGATATCTAATTGGCAGGAAGACGAATCTTATGGTGTGTTAATCGAGGCGCCGTCTAGCCTCTTGACAAATCAGTAAATTTGCGCTAGCCTTTAACTAGATACCTTTGCTCTTTTTTCTTGAGATGGGTGGAGGCACATGGGAAATGTTCGTGAAGACCACACGACTGCCGCCATTTTTGGTAACAGTTGTGTACTTTGCTTGCTTGGATACCACTTTATTGTAGGTCACTTCAAGCCTTTCCTTACCTCCAACCACTTCAAGGAAAAAGTTCCGCAAAGGTAGACATCAGGCTACCGTCCAAGCGCCTGGCTAAATATAAGTTCCGTAGGAGGTTTTTTCCGTTAATAAACGGAACTTAAGTCCATAAAAAGACTTAAGCAATAACTCTCTCCCAGTTTACGTCAAGTAAGCGCTTAAAGAACTTATCAACTAGCACCGTCGCTTGATGGTAGCCTGTTGTTTTTCGTTTTTTTTGCGAAAATATACTAACGGCAATTTGTCACGATCGTGACAAAAAACGGTTTTGTAAGAGTTAGGTTTTAAACTGGCCGACAAATTTGAGATGATTGTCTTTTGTCCCGGCCGGGAGAAAAGGCAACTAGGCTGTTTATGACATTTAAGCTATGGCTAATCACCACTTGACAACTGCGCAACTGCGGGATTAAAGTAAGGCCAAATAAACCAAACTAAACCACAAACAACAAACATCGTAGGAGGTTTAACAATGTCACCAATTATTATAGTTTCTATTTGTTCGGCCGTGCTTTCCGTTGTAATCGCTTACGTAACATTTCGAGTCTCTAAGTGGTATGATATACGTAAGCGTCAGGCGGAAAAATATTGGCCCGGCGTTTTCGCTACCGCGATAGGGCTACTGTTTCTCTCGGCAAGCTGGGCGGTTCTGGCTATAACAGTTCTACGATTTATTCCCGCACAATCTATGCTGATATCCTCGCAGGGGGAAATTCTGGCTACCTTTGATGATAACCAGTCGATATGGCGGCATGATTACGACGCACTTTTGAAGCAAGGGGAATTGGTTTCATATGCCACAGAAAAACATACCATGTTAATGATGGTGCCGGGGTACGATTGGCAATTAGGTTGCGTACTCCCTTATTATATCAGGGTTACGAGCGGGGGGTCACCAACGGCCGCTATTAAGTATAAGCAGGGTTTTAGCGACGTAAAGCTAATTCCTTGGCTTAGTTGTGAACTCTATAAGCTTCAGGAAGAAAATCACGAACAGATTTCAGAAACGTTTCCTACCAATAATCGTGTGGTTTTTGTTGATGCCATCATTCGCAGTCAGTTAACCCCCAAACTAAGAGAGAAAGGTTTGCAGCTTGATAGTTTGTGGTTTAAAATTTAACCACTTATAGTAATTGGGTTTAGAAGGGATTACACCCCACGGTCAATGATCGCGGGGTTTTTTATTCACAGAATCGCCTAAAAAAAGTATAATAATTAACACATGAGTGAAAATAACAACCTTAGGACAGTGGTAACAACTGGGGCCATAATAATTGGCCTTTTGTCTATCTTATCACGAGTCATCGGACTATTACGAGATCGGCTATTAGCCTCCAGCTTTGGCGCGGGCGATACTCTGGACGCCTACTACGCCGCCTTTAAAATACCGGATTTTGTTTTTAACATTTTGGTGTTGGGGGGCTTAGCATCAGCTTTTATACCGGTCTTCATAGAATGGCGAACCCGGAAAGGGGAAAATGAGGCGTGGTTAGTAACTAGCACTGTATTTAATTCTCTGATTTTATTGTTAGGGGGCTTAGCCGTACTGGGAATTATTTTTGCAAATAATTTAGTGCCTTTAGTGGCCCCGGGGTTTAGCGGCGAAAAGTTAGCGTTGACCATAAGTCTAAGTCGAGTGATGATGCTGGCGGTGGTATTTTTTGGCGCCAGTAATGTTATTAGTGGGGTTTTGCAATCTTATCGGCGTTTTGTCGCCTATGGCTTGGCGCCAGTAATGTATAACTTGGGCATAATCCTGGGCATTTTATTTTTTGTTCCCCAGTGGGGCTACATTGGGTTGGGCATAGGTGTGCTGGTGGGGAGTGTTTTGCATTTGGCAATACAATTACCGAGTGTTATAAAGTTGGGTTGGGTTTGGCGTTTAAGTTTTAACATATTCAACGAGGCGGTTCGAAAAATTATTCGCCTTATTCTGCCCCGAACATTTGGACTGGCGGTTCATTCGTTTAATCAAATCGTGCTGACGATTTTCGCGTCAACCCTAATTGCGGGCAGTTTATCTTCATTTACATTAGCCTTGAATTTACAGAGTTTCCCCATTAACGTATTTGGCCTGTCTTTGGCGATTGCCGCCTTTCCAATTTTCAGTCAAGCTTGGGTAAATAATAAGGCTGGCGATTTGATTGAACATTTATCTTACAGTATGCGCCGGGTGCTTTTTTTTGTAATTCCGTTAAGTATTACTTTTTTAATACTCCGCGCACAAATTGTTCGTGTTATTTTAGGTGCCGGCCAATTTGACTGGACCGATACTATTAATACCGCGCAGGTGCTTGGTTTTTTGGCATTGTCAATGATAGCGGAAAGTTTATTGCCTTTGGTGGCGCGGGCTTTTTACGCTTTGCAAGACACTAAAACGCCAGTAATTGTTAGCGTAGTGGCGCTAGTGGTTAATATAGTTTTATCAGTGGTCTTAATAAGACCGTTTGGCTTAATTGGTTTGGCGTTAGCCTATGTAGTGGCGGGTCTAATTAATTTTTCAGTTTTAATATTTATTTTAGGCGAGCGGCTGGGTAGTTTGCAGTCGGCAAAAATCGTCAGCACGACTCTTAAAATAATGTTAGCAGCTATTCCCGCCGGATTAATTATGTATGGCGCGTTACAGGTGTTGGCCCCAGTGGTGAATATGGATACTTTTATGGGCGTGTTTATTCAAGGGGTCGGCGCCGGCCTGGCGGGGGTTATAACATACGCATTCTTAGCCCATGCCTTAAACCTGCCCGAAATGCTTTACGCGGTTAACTGGCTTAAGCTGGCTTGGCAAAAACTGCGAAGTCAGGCCGGATAATTTTATGGAATTAAACAAGATACGCAATTTTTGCATCATGGCACACATCGATCACCCCAGTAGTATGTCTGATTGTTATCAGACCACTACGGGGCGAGACTTGAATTATTAGGTTGGTATATGGAGTTATCTAAAATAAGAAACTTCTGCATAATCGCGCACATCGATCACGGTAAATCTACCTTAGCCGATCGCTTGTTAGAATTAACTAACACGGTTAGCAAACGAGAAATGAAGAATCAAGTCTTAGACCAGATGGATTTGGAAAGGGAACGGGGGATAACCATTAAACTGGCTCCGGTTACCATGGCTTATAAGGGTTATGAATTAAACCTTATAGATACCCCGGGACACGTGGACTTTGCTTACGAGGTGTCGCGGTCCTTAGCTTGTGTGGAGGGGGCTATATTATTGGTTGATGCCACTCAAGGTATCCAAGCCCAAACGGTGGCCAACTTGCATTTAGCTCAAGAGCAAAAAATAAAAATCATCCCAGCTGTCAACAAGATAGATTTACCCAATGCCAATATTAAAGACACTAAACAGGAATTAGCTTCGCTGCTGCATATTAGTGGCGGCGACATTATTGAAGTGTCTGGCAAAACCGGCCAGGGTGTGGCTGAATTACTGGATGCTGTAATTAACAATGTACCCACACCGTCGGCCTTAGATGCTGGTCTTAAAGCCCTGATTTTTGATTCCAAGTATGATGAATGGCGCGGCGTGGTAGCGTCAGTTAGGGTTTTTTCCGGGCAACTACGGGCGGGGGGAAAGTATTGGCTGCCCGGAGGTAAACTAGGCGGGGAGTGCTTGGAGGTAGGAAAATACCAACCCCAACTTAAACCAACCGACAGCGTATCCAGTGGACAAATAGGCTACGTAGTTACTGGACTAAAGCAAATAGATAAGGTGCGCGTTGGTGACACGATTGTGTCAAGCTCTGGTGGCCAGCCGCTGCCCGGTTATCGTCAGGTCAAACCAATGGTGTATGCAGGTTTTTATCCTAAAGAGGGTGACGATGCCGAAGATTTACGTGAGGCACTAGGCAAACTGCGCTTAAATGATGCTAGTTTATATTTTGAGCCGGAACACTCTCCGGCCTTGGGTTACGGTTTTCGGGCGGGTTTTTTAGGGTTGCTGCATTTGGAAATTACGCAAGAAAGATTAGAGCGTGAATACAATCTTGAATTGGTTATAACTTCACCGTCGGTGGCTTACATCGTGTACACGACCAATGGCGCCGAAACCACTATCAAAAGCGCTTTGGAATTACCGGGCGAAGAAATGATTAAAGAAGTGAAGGAGCCGATAATGTCTTTGGACATTGTTACGCCAGTCGCTTATTTAGGACCGGTAATGACTTTAGCCCAAGGTGCTCGCGGGGTCTGGTTGAATACCGATTATTTAACCGGCGCCAATGGCGAGCCGGAGCGCGCCATACTACATTATCACATACCTTTGGCCGAGATACTTTATGATTTTTACGATCGTTTGAAAAGCGCTAGTCAAGGCTACGCTTCGCTGAATTATGATTTTTTGGAATACCGGCCCTGCACAATCAAACGACTGAATATTCTGGTGGCCGAAGAACCAGTGGAAGCTTTGGCCACCATAGTTTACACGGACCAAGCCTACGCTCGCGCCCGCTACCTGGTCACCAAATTAAAAGAGGTCTTACCGCGGCAAATGTTTGAAATAAAAATTCAAGCCGCCCTGGGCGCAAAAGTCATTGCTTCCGAACGTATATCGGCCCTGCGCAAAGACGTGCTTAAACGCGCCTCTTCCGGGGGTGACGTCACCCGCAAACGNNCGTCTTGGGGCGTGATTCTAAAAACTAAGTCCGGGAGCAATAGTAAAAAGTACCAATCCTAAGACAACGATGATCGATACTATTAACCAAATTTTTTGACGAGTGCGCGCTCTCATATCCTTTATTAAGTTTACAAAAGTCTCATACAATAAGCAATTAAAAAGTGTGATATAATTAGCAACATGAATTCAAGTGGGCGTTTTTGGGCCGTGGTTACTTCTCGTTTTTTTCTAATATTAGCTCTGGTAGCGGTAATTGCCGTGGGGGTGGCGCTAGTAAACGGTTGGCGGCGGAATCAGGAACTGGCAAAAGAAATTGATGATCTGCGGGGTAAAATATCCAGTAATGAGCAAAAAAATCAAGAACTTGATGAGCTAATGAATTATTTTGGCACAGCTGATTTTATGGAGCGGGAAGCGCGTTTGCGATTAAATTTAAGACTTCCGGGCGAGCAAGTGGTAATCCTGCCCGGGGCCGGAGACCAAGCCGATTCATCAACTGCGGGTGGTAATACTTATGAGGAAAATTGGCAAGAATGGTGGAATTATTTTTTTAAACGATAAATTAATATGCCTGAAAAAAAATCACAACCCGAATCCAAAGACCTGCGCTCCAGTATTCTGGATGAAATCTCGCAGTATAAGTTTTCCGGCCGAAGCGCCGGCCAGCAGGTAAAGCGATTTGTTTGGGGAGATCCAACCAAAAAGGAAAGTCCCAAGGCCAAAGTACCCGTGGCTGCTGCAACTGATTCTAATAAAGCCACCGTAACTGTGCCAATGGAAAATTTGTCAAAGCGTCGGTCGGCGCGCCTACGTTGGCCGATTATTGGTCCCCTGGGCGTGGTACTCGTATTGGCAGGTTTTGTTCTGATTTTTTATCAGGCGGAATTATATAAATCATCGCCAGCCTTGGCGCGGTTTTTGCCCTGGCCAGCCGCAATTGTGAACGGACAGATGCTGCCCTTGAGCGATTTTACGGACGACGTGCAGACACTGACTGAATTTTATATCCGAGCCCAACTGGCCAGCAATTCGTCGGTTGATATTGACGAGAAGCAAATAGAAACGGCGGTGGCAGAGCGGATGGTAAATGAGGCGCTCGTAGCCGACTTCGCCAGTCGAAATAATATTATAGTCGCCGATCAAATGGTTACTGACGAGCTGTCTAGGATTGCTCAGGATTTTGGTTCGCCCCCGGAAATGGAATTATTTATTAAGGAAAATTACAATTGGTCACTGGCTCAATTTGAAGTCAAGGTTATTAAACCTTATTTACAGCGCCAACAAATAGAGGCATGGTTTCAGCAGAATCAATCGGCTCAAACCGCGGCCGCTGATAATATAAATAAAGTCGCCGCTGAAATAAATGCGGGCATGGAATTTTCAGAAGCGGCCCGTGTTTACTCACAAGATGAGACTAACGCCCTTTATGGCGGCTACCTAGGAGTATTTGAAAGAGGCGTAATGGTGCCCGAATTTGAGGAAGCGCTTCTTAAGTTGGAGATTGGCGAAGTATCACCCCCAGTACAAACAATATTTGGTTGGCATATTATTAAGCGCGAGCCGGTGCCTAATGACGAAGGTTATCAGGTAACCGATCTGGCGGCCAGTCATATTTTAGTTAAAGTGTTTGACTTTGATAAGTGGCTACAGGATGAAAAAAGTAAGGCTAGTGTTTGGATGTTACTAAAGCTTGAAGAATCGGGTAATTAAGTTGTGCACAAAAAAACTGTCGACGCCAAACCCGACTTGAGTTTACGGTACAGTACTGGAGCCAGCGGGTCCGCCTCAGGCGGACCGACCTCTTTACCCCACCCCTTCTGGAGCCGAGAGCGGGAGTTGAACCCGCGACCTATCCGCCGCGGGCGGATTGCCCCGCCTGCCGATCGCCTGGAGCCGATGGTCGGAATCGAACCGACAACCTACGGTTTACGATACCGTTGCTCTACCAATTGAGCTACATCGGCGCCCGGCGACAGGCGGGCAGGTCTACCAGCTGAGCTATCTCGGCAGGACCAACTGCCACCCTGCCTCTCGGCCATGAGCTCCCGCTCGGGCCTCGGGGCCTTGAACGGCGAGGCCGAATGGCGGGTGGTCACCCAAAGGGTGAAGCTACTCTGGCGCGGAGCGGGATACCAGAATCGGACTGGCGCCCCTTGCTTGGGAAGCAAGTGTACTGCCATTATACTAATCCCGCCAATTGCTACGGAGGGTGGAGGAAGCTAGCGTACTACCATTGTACTAATCCCGCGGCCAATCTGCCAAATAACGGCTAAAGTAAAATCAGTATATAAAACAGCTCCTAAATATGCAAACGCTTAAAATTAAATTTCTGATTATAATCGCGGCCGGTTTCGTGGCGTCATCAGCTCACGCTGCTTTGGCCGATTATATTTTTTTTGAGCCGGGTGATAAGGCCGGGGCGGGCCTAGCCTGGCAACCCGCGGGCGCAGAATTCCAATTACAAGCTCCACCCCAGGCGGTTACTCAAGCTATTGAAGTTCACGTTAACATAAACCCCAGTCTTTCACAGTTGCCTCAAGCCATAGCCGAAGGGCCGGTTTATGAACTGTCAGTAATGTCTGATCAAGAAAAGTTTGACCAAGCACTGGAATTTTTATTGCCAGTAGAGTCGACTCCCGGGCTGGTTTGGTGGCTGCAGCAGGATAGTGAGTGGAATTTACAATGGGGTTTTAAGGATATAAACGGATCTTTGTACGCTGCGTTTAAACTCACACAACCCGGAGTTTACAATCTAGTGTTAGCCCGTGATGCAGATAAAGAAATTATTGTAACTAGTAAAGCAGACAAATCTTTTGCTACCTCATTATTTAGCATTACTTTGCCCGATGATATTACCTTGGGGAGCGTGGTGAAATTGCAACATTTGGCCGCTGGCAATGTACCCATACCTAAGGGGTTAGTGTCGCCGATTTATCAGTACGACCTAATTGGTTTTTCTGTCGCCGACATTGCCAGTAAATTAGTTTCGGTAACCCTACCATATTACTTATCCGACTATCAAGGACGCGATTTGGTATTCTTTGATAAACGGTTAGGCGAATGGCGCACCGTGCCATCAATAAACAACTTACAAAAGCAAACAGTTACCGGAAAGTTGCCTTTTACTTATGCGGTGGTAGCCTTGGTAGAAAATCCAAATGTTTTTGACGGCGTAGCTAGTTGGTACGCGTATAAGGCCTGCGCTTGCGCCGCCGCTCGGTTTTGGCCCAAACAAAGTAAATTAAAAGTCACTAATTTGGCCAACGGTCTTAGCAAAATTGTTCGCCTGAATGATTACGGCCCCGAGGAATGGACCGGACGATTAATTGATTTAGATAGTACGGTTTTTAAAGCCATCAGCAGTTTGTGGCGTGGCCTCATTAATGTCAGGGTGGAGGAGGTATAAATTTAAAATGCAAAAATCAAAATTTAAAATTACAGTTCAAAATTACGAAAGTTTTTTTATTTTGCATTTTGGTTTTTTAAATTTTAATGTTTTATTGTGCCGTTAATTGAATTTAGAAATGTAACCAAAAAATATGGTCATTACACGGCCTGTAAAGGTGTGAATTTGGCCATAGAAGATGGTGAGTTTGTATCAATTGTCGGGCAATCCGGCGCCGGTAAAACCACGCTGGTAAAATTATTAATAGCTGAAGAGAAAATAACCGAGGGGCGTATCGTGGTGGCCGATTGGGATATTACCAATATTCGTCCGCGGGAAGTACCGATTTTGCGAGAACAAATCGGTGTAGTATTTCAAGATTTTAAATTACTGGAAAAAAAAACCGTTTACGAAAATGTGGCCTTTGCCTTAGAGGTATCGGGCGCGGACAATGCCCGCATAACTAATGTAGTGCCGCAGCTTTTAAAAATAGTCGGCTTGGAAAATTTTACCAATCAATGGCCCTATGCCTTATCGGGTGGGGAAATGCAGCGCGTGGCCATTGCCCGGGCTTTGGCCCACCGGCCAAAAATCTTAATTGCCGACGAACCAACGGGTAACTTGGACTCTATTAATACCAAAGAAATAGTCAACCTACTGCAGAAAATAAACGAATTCGGTACCACCGTAATCTTAGTATCTCATAATAAGGAGGTGGTTAATTATATTAAAAAAAGGGTCGTGACTATGCATCAAGGCGAAATAACTTCAGACCAAGCGCGCGGGCGTTATTTGTTATAATGGTTTTATGATTACTCTTTGGCGTGTAATAAAATTTGGCTTTCAGAGCTTTGTGCGGAACTTTTGGTTATCTTTGGTTACCATCACCATTATTACATTAAGCCTGCTGTCAATTAGCGCGTTAGGAGCGGTATCGGTAATGTCCACCGAAGCCCTCAGGGGATTGGAGGATAAAATAGATATTAGCGTGTATTTAAAGCCCAAGCTTACCGAGGGCCAAATATACGCGCTCAAGGGCGAATTAGAGGCTTTAGGAGGCGTTAAAGAGGTGGTGTATATATCGGCGGAGGAGGCTTTGGTTAAGTTTAGAGAGAAATACCAAGGTAATGAGCAAATAGGCGAGGCGCTGGTTTTGTTGGGTGTTAACCCCTTGGGGGCAAGCTTGGTGGTCAAAGCTAATTCCGAAGATGGTTATCAGGAAATTTTAACTCGGTTAGAAGAAGGGGATTATGACGATATTATACAGGAGGCCCGGTTTGATGATTATCGCCAAGTCATTACTGGTATTAATGATTTGACAAACAAGGTTAAGACGGCGGGGATCTGGGTCAGTGGTTTATTTTTATTAATAGCTTTGTTGGTTGTGTTTAATACTATGCGCATAAACATTTACACCCACCGTCAGGAAATAGAAATTGAGCGGCTGGTTGGTTCAACCAACTGGTTTATCCGTGGCCCCTTTTGGGTAGAAAGTATATTGTATGCCTTGGTGGCCACAATCGTCACGGCGGGTGTTTTTTACGGCGCGCTGTCTTGGTTGCAGCCGTACGTGGTTGGCTTATTTAATGGCAGTTCTTTTAATCTGGTCACGTATTTTCAAGGCAATTGGCTAACTTTTTTTGGCTTACAATTTTTGGCCGCGGCGATCCTAAATATGTTAGCATCCGGCATAGCCATGCGGCGTTACCTGAAGGTATAGGGTTGACCAATTGTAACAAACGCAGTATCATACCCGCGCGGTGGGGGATCCGCCTAGACTCGATGTCTAGTCGAGGCTGGTCGTCTAACGGCCGCCGCCTCTGGCGGGGTAAATAGGACATCACCTTTTTGCGCCCACGGCGCATCCGCCTTTGGCGGAGGAGGAAAAGTATGCTATGGCATTTTGCGTCTATGTTTTAAAGAGTGGGCGCGACGGGATACGCTATGTTGGGAGCGGTGCTGACGCACGTACAAGGTTATTGCGTCATAATCTGGGGGATTACCGTTTTACTAAAGGGCATCGTCCGTGGATGCTGATTTATGAGGAACAGTACGAAACGCGGTCGGAAGCTGTTAAACGGGAACTTTTTTTAAAATCTGGACAGGGACGGAGGTTTCTTGACAGTATTTTAGGAAGTTAGTTGATTATACACCCACCTGGGGGATCGTCTAATGGTAGGACATCACCCTTTGGAGGTGAGTATCGTGGTTCGAATCCACGTCCCCCAGGTAGGTGCATAATTTAAGTATGATGGTTCGACTTGTTCCGTCCCTTAGGCGGGAATCCACGCCCCCCAGCCACAGTAAATACCATGAACATCAAAAGGCCTATTTCCAAACAACCACTCCCCAAAAGTGCTAGACGTGCTTACCGCGGTAAAATTTTTGATATCTATCAATGGCCAGTCAGAGGTTATGATGGCAAAACCTACGTTTTTGAAAAGGTTAAACGGCCAGATACAGCCTTGATAGTTCCTGTGACCAATGACGGACAAATTATTTTGTGTAAGCAAGAGCAGCCTGGTAAAAAACAGTTTATTTCTATACCTGCGGGCAGAATAGATAAAAATGAGACACCGCTCCAGGGTGCAAAAAGAGAACTGCTTGAAGAAACGGGGTACAAAGCCGGCAAGTGGGTATTATTTGAGGCTGCTCAACCCGTCAGCAAAGTAGAGTGGGCTATATACACTTTTATTGCCAAAAATTGCCACAAGGTGTCAGCGCAAAATTTAGACGGAGGTGAAAAGATTAAACCTTTTTTAGTAAGCTTTAATAAGTTTGTCAAGCGCGCTTAGGTAAC